>CAJQOR010000206.1 GCA_905479965.1 uncultured Rhizobiaceae group bacterium
ATTGCCCATCTGGTTTTGCCAAACCAACACGTGTTTTGGACCATAAGTGATGGTTTTCATGAATGCGCACATAGCCTTCTGGTGCTTTGGTAAATTCAAGACCAGGCGAAGCTTCGCGCACTTTATCAACGTCAAAACTTCCGGCTTTTTCAACGGCCATTTTCCATAACCATGGACCAAGATATGCAGCTTGGGTCACATCGCCGATCACGATATCGTCACCCCAACGCTCTTTAAACGCTTGAACGAATTCAAGGTTGTTTTGGTTTTCCAACGACTGGAAGTATTTCATGCAAGCATAAGCACCATCGATGTTCTCACCACCAATACCCAAGATCTCATCTTCAGTCACTGAGATGGTCAACAAGAGTGGGCTTTCTTTTGTCATATCGATACCGGCCGCTTTAAGCTGCTTGTAGAACGCAACATTTGAACCACCCACGACAATTGCATAGATCACATCTGGTTTTCTAAGTTTGATCTTATTGATAACTGAGTTGAATTGAGTGTGACCCAACGGGTAATATTCTTCACCCACCACTTTGTGGCCAAGTTTTTCAATGTGTTTACGCGCAATTTTGTTGGATGTACGTGGCCAGATATAATCTGATCCAAGCAAGAAGAAGCTTTTCGCATCTTTCGTTTCAGACACCCAATCAATACCGGCAATGATCTGCTGCGTTGCTTCTTGACCTGTATAAATAACGTTTGGCGACTGTTCCAAACCTTCATAAAAAGTTGGGTAGTAGAGCATGCCGTTATATTGCTCAAACACTGGCAACACAGCTTTACGTGATGCAGATGTCCAGCAACCCATCACAGACGCGACTTTATCCTGCACCAAAAGCTTTTTCGCTTTTTCAGCAAATGTTGGCCAATCAGAACCGCCATCTTCTTGCGTGTATTCAATCTGACGACCAAGCACACCGCCTGCAGCATTTATCTGTTCAATGGCTAGTTTTTCAGCTTGCACAGATCCTGTTTCAGAAATTGCCATCGTACCTGTGATAGAATGCAAAATTCCAACCGTTACCGTATCATCAGTCACAGCAAGTCCTGTTGTATTCACAGCAGCTGTTGGATAGTCGGACGCTTTGAGCGCTCCGCCCATCATCGCGAGAGCAGGAATAGATGCCATACCCGCAAGCATGTGCCTCCGCGTAATATTCATTTTATTTTCAGAATTTTCGTCGGTCATTTAAATCACCTGTGTTGTTGTTGAGCATTAAATTTCACTTGGGACTTTTCACAATGCCATCCCCTTGATAGTCTCAACAAAAGCATCGAATTCATCGATGCCGCAACGGGGCATTTGACGTATATGCCCCCCGTAATTTGACTGATATAAATGCGCTAGATGCACCAGTTTGGGAGCTAAGCATCCGTTCTTTTATACCTGGTTAGTAGAATTTTTACGTTGATTGGGAGGAGAGAGAAAATGCAGGTCGGAAGGCCCGGCATTGCTATGAACTGAGTAACGAAAGTAACCTTATGGCGTTTAGCAATCGAATAACCCGCTCTCGCAGAACATATAACAAATGGGTGGCAAATGAGACGTTGGAAGATTTCGCGCTTCGCTTCACCGCGCAAAAGGCGCGAAAATGGTCAATTTCCCGCATTGCGAACACAGCCATTGGCGCTGTTTCTTTTCTAGCGCTTGAGGCAATCGGCGGCTCGCTCATGCTCAGCTATGGGTTTTCAACCGCGCTTGCTGCGATTTTAACCACCAGCCTTGTGATCTGCCTTTTGGGCATTCCAATCTCATATAATTGTGCCAAATACGGCGTGGATATCGATCTACTTACGCGAGGTTCAGGATTTGGGTATCTAGGATCCACCATCACATCACTGATTTATGCGTCCTTCACTTTTATATTTTTCGCCATTGAAGCGGCAATTATGGCAACTGCACTGGAGGTGTGTTTCTCCATCCCTTTGTCAATTGGCTATTTGATATCGACACTAATTTTTATTCCACTTGTAACCCACGGCATTAGCTTAATTAACAAGCTGCAGGCTTGGACACAGCCCATTTGGATTGTTCTCCAATTGCTGCCCTTCGTTTTTGTAACTATTTATAGCGCTCAAGCTCAGAGCGGATGGGTCAGCTACACCGGCTTGCTTGGCCCTGTGGATGGTAGCATTAGCCTTGTGCATTTTGGCGCAGCATCCGCGGTACTGTTTTCATTAACAGCCCAAATTGGCGAGCAAGTTGACTATCTAAGATTTTTACCCGCAAAATCAGAAAAGAATAAATATAGATGGTGGTTTGGTCTTTTAGCCGCCGGCCCAGGATGGATAATCTTTGGTGCCTTAAAAGTGATCGCTGGCTGTTTCTTAGCATACTTTGCTTTTCGTTCTGGCATTGGTTTTGAGGAGTCCTCCGAACCCACAAATATGTATTTAACCGCCTACAGCTCTACTTTTTCCAACCCAGGTGTCGTATTGGGCATTACAGGTATTTTCATTGTCATTTGCCAGTTAAAGATCAATGTCACCAACACCTATGCAGGCTCCATTGCATGGTCAAACTTCTTCTCACGGCTAACACACTCCCACCCTGGGCGCGTGATTTGGGTTATTTTCAATGTCATCATTGGGTTGCTACTCGTTGAACTTGGCGCCTATCGCGCATTAGAAAAAATCTTAAGTCTATATTCGATAGTAGCAGTGGCTTGGCTTGCAACAATTGTTTCTGATTTAATCATCAACAAACCGCTCGGACTTGCCCCGAAAGGCATCGAATTCAAGCGTGCATATCTTTATGACATCAATCCCGTCGGTATTGGCGCAACGATTGGTGCATCGATGTTATCTTTGATGAGTTACTTCGGATTTTTCGGTGATATTGCAGAAGCGCTATACGCGTATATCGCCTTAGTCGTGCCATTTATTTTATCGCCATCAATCGCCTATTACACAAAGGGAAAATATTATTTGGCACGCCAACCAGATGATTTTTCGCAAAACGAAGAAACCACGGATAAAGATAAAAACCGAAAACACAAACCCGAATGTGATTGCTCAATATGTCAATTTAATTTTGAAATTGATGACATGGTTTATTGCCCACATTACGAAGCAAAGATTTGTTCTTTATGCTGCTCACTAGACGTAAAATGCGGTGATAAATG
>CAJQOR010000207.1 GCA_905479965.1 uncultured Rhizobiaceae group bacterium
ATCAAAATGAAAACCATTATCATGTTGCCCGGAATGATGTGCGATGAAAGGCTCTTTTCCCCTCAAATCGCCCATCTTGAAGGTCGTTTTCATGTTAATGTTATGCCCATCCATGATTTTTCAACAATGGAGGAATTGGCAAAAAATGCGCTTGCGCAATCACCTGATGAATTTGCGCTGCTTGGGCTTTCAATGGGTGGTATCTTGGCAATGGAAATTATGCGCCAAGCGCCTGAACGCATAACTCATCTTGCACTTATGGACACAAATCCTGTGGCGGAATTGGACGCGGTTAAACAACGTCGCACTCCGCAAATAGACGCTGTCAAAAAAGGTGATCTAACAAAGATTATGCGCGATGAAATGAAGCCCAACTACCTTGTCGACAGCCCCAATAAAACAGATATCCTAAACTTATGCATGGCAATGGCGGAAGGTCTGGGTGACGATGCCTTTATCAATCAGTCTTTTGCGCTCCGCAATCGCTCAGATTATCAAGACGTTTTAAAACACATCAACATCCCCACCTTAATCATGTGCGGTCGCGAAGATGTCTTATGCCCTATTGAGCGTCATGAACTCATGCATAGCCTCATTGATGGTTCCATCTTGGAAATTATTGATAATGCAGGACACTTACCAACACTTGAACAGCCCGCTTCCGTGAACAATGCTATCGACAAATGGCTTGAACACTAAGTAAAACTTTAGAACGAGACAACAATGACACCTGAACTTTTCAAATTGTTAAAATCTGTTGACACCCCGACCGTTTGCAATGCCATAGAAGTGGCACAAGGCAAGCGCGGGTTCAATGATTTTACCCGCGGAACAATGTTGTCTTCAAACGTAAAATCAGACGCCATTGTGGGATATGCCCGCACCGCGCAAATTGCAGCCTTGGCACCACCTAAAGAGCCCAAAGATGCTATACGTGCCCGGCGCATGGCGTATTACAAACACATGTCCTTGCCTGCAAAAGAAGATTTTGACGTTCCCACCATCGCAGTTGTTGAAGACATCGATTTCCCCAATGCAATTGGCGCTTATTGGGGTGAGGTCAACACCAATATTCATAAAGCCTTTGGCATGGCAGGTGCGCTCACCAATGGGGTCATGCGCGATCTCGACGACTTAGCCGATGACTTTACCGTCATCGCTGGTTCAGTTGGTCCTAGCCACGGATTTGTCCATGTAAAGACCATTGCCGAACCTGTCGAAATTTTTAATATGAAGGTGAACGACAATGATCTCATTCATGCAGATCGACATGGCGCTGTCGTTATTCCACAAGCTGTCATCGATACGCTTGAAGTCGCGATTAAAAAGCTCTTAGAAACTGAAAATATTGTGTTAGAGCCAACACGCGGCAAGCGAATTACCTATCAAGAATTTGAAGAAATATGGCAAGAATTTGAAGCATCTAGAACATAGATAAAAACTATCTCAAACTGTCCCACATTTTGCGGATGGCATCACCAATATGTTCTCCCTCCCGCACGAGCGATCCCCCAATGAGATAAACACTATCCTTGCCGTATACGCCATGCTGTTCTTCGAGGCGATCAACGCAATTACGTACCGCTTTGGCGGGATCGATATCTTGGTTTCAAATGTAGGCTATGCGCGACAAGGTGAAATCACCAAAGACGATTATATGGCCGGCAACTTGCTAAAAAAAGAAGTTGAAGCGCATCATGTCGCTGAAGCTTTCATTGCGCTGGCAAAATCAATGCGCACAACCGCGCATATTATGACGGTTGGTGGCGGCAATATCGACGCGTCCTTAAAATAACATCTTCAGATCACGGTATTTTTAACGGTGTGTTAGTTGACGGATCATCATGTTATCGCGATAGATAATTCATGAACAAGAAGCAGCCCAATATTGTAATGATCCTGGCAGACCATGTCGCCTTTGCCGGACATTACGGAACCGACAGATATGCCTATACCTGGCCGCATCTTGAACGAATTGCCAAAGAGGGCGCAAAGTTCAATAAAGCTTATGCCATCACCCCTGTTTGCACCCCATCGCGCGCAAGTTTTTTAACAGGAAAACGACCCGACAAACATGGTATGCGTTGGAATAGCGAATATCCAATTCCTTACAACCGAAAAGAATTCCGCGATGATGAGGAGCTTTATAACGCGCATTTAGCCAAAGCTGGCTACGACAATTACTATTATGGAAAATGGCACTGCGGTGTTGACAAAACAGCTGCAGACTACGGTTTAATCGGTTGGAGCCTGCCAGAATATGGCAACCTTTATGCATCTGAGCATTACAAACAATATCTGGCGCAAATCGGAGAGCCTCAGCCTGTTTGCAAAATTGATCATCACCTTTTGCGGCCTGAACTTAACGGCAGTGAAGTTTTAATGAACCCAGATGAGCCATGGGATTTTATGGATGGTGCCGGGGTTCTATTAGGATCACCTGAAGTACAGGAACAGTTCTTCATCGCCAATCAAGCGATCGCGCATATCCGGGAATTGGGACAAAGCCAAAAAGACAAGCCTTTCTCGATGGTCATAAGCATGTGGGGGCCCCATCACCCTTATTACCCGAGCCAAGAATTTGCCGATCTTATTGATCCAAATGACATTCCAAAATATCCAAGCTTTGACGAAGAGCTTAATGAAAAGCCATGGCGATATCGCATTCAACGCGACCTCCGATGCCAACACCGCGCATTTGAGCGATGGCCAAACTGGGAAACATGGCAGACGGTTGTGGCACGATGCTATGCTGCAGGTTTACAAACAGATGCTGCTATTGGCCGAATAAATGATGCATTGGACGCAGCTGGGCTAAAAGACAACACCCTTTTCATTGTCACCGCAGATCATGGTGACGGCATTGCAGCCCATGGTGCTGGCTGGGATAAATACTCCTCATTCACCGAAGAAGTTGGACGCATTCCGCTTGTTATGCGCTGGCCTGAAGGTTTACCGAAAAACACTGAAATTTCATCACCGGTGAACCTTTTGGATGTGACAGCAACTATATTAGATGCTGGCGGAACAACAAGCCAATTTGACCACCCGTTAAAACCTGATGGTGATAGCCTGCTTCCCATGATCAATGATGGTGTTAAACGCACCAACATGATCTGCGATCATTTTGGCCATTCAGGCGATGTTCTGTTTCAAAAAATTCTTTATCTTGGTAACTGGAAATACACTTCCGTTTGGGGTGATGACGATGAGCTATATGATCTTAAAAGCGATCCATATGAGTTGGATAACCTTTTTAACGATGAAACCTGCAAAGACAAATTGCGCGAAATGCAGCAGATTGTTCTTGATCATATAACCGCTCGTCGCAAAGAAAGAAGTGATTGGCAGAAAGCCGAATTTTGGGAAGATGGCATCGTATTCTCGTCTCCAGAATGGCCGCGTGAGGAAACACTACAGCTTTACAAGTTGAAAGTTCAGCTCGGTTTACCAACTTAAAACTCTCAAAAATAACTCTTGACCCTGACACTAATGTCAATGCGCTAGATCGTCGTTTGCATCCATTCATGCAACGACAAATTTTGGAGAAAATAGCGAAATGACGAACAAAGATAATTGGCAGGACAAAGTAGCAATTGTTACGGGTGGCAGCTCAGGCATTGGGTATGCAACGGCTAAAGCACTTGCTGAACAAGGGGCAAAGGTTGTTATAACTGGGCGCAACGCTGAGCGGTTAAATGCTGTCGAACTTGAAATAGATGGTATTGAAGCCATGCAAATTGATAGTGCAGATACGGACAGCGCAAAACCCATTATAGACGCTGCGTTAGACAGTTGGGGGCAATTAGATTTAATCGTCAACAATTCTGGTGCCGGGCAACCGATGCCTTCAGAAGCCTATGATGCTCAAACCATTAAAAACATGTCTCAAGTAAACATCATCGCACCCTCATTACTGGTCAAAGAAGGTCATGCTGCTTTAAGCAAAACAAAAGGGGCAATTGTCAACATTGGTACGGCGGTTTCGCGAAATGCAGTGCCAATGTTGGCCCATTATGCAGCAACAAAAGCAGCACTTGAACATCTAACGCAATCCTGGGCCGTTGAAATGGCGAGCGACGGCATTCGTGTAAACGCGATTGCGCCTGGCCCTGTTAAAAGCGGGGCGCTCACTGGCATGATGGGGCTACCAGAGGAGATGGCAAAGCAGATCGAGAAGCAAGAAGCTTTGCAAATTCCAATGGGGCGGCGCGGTACAACAGCTGACATTGTGCCGTGGATATTGCGACTTGGGAGCTCAGACAATGAATGGCTGACGGGTCAAATTCTAACCATAGACGGCGGCTGGTCGCTCAGAAGTTAAAAGCAATAGAGGGCTACAATCAATAAGATTGCCGGGTAGTTTTGGCACCCCTGCCCGGCAACATCTTGAACATGAGCTATTTAACAACCACATCTCTCAAACAACAAACATCGTATAAACTCAAAAGGACAAGATATGCTCGCAAAAGAAGCATCTGACAAACTTGGCATTTCTCAACACATGTTGCGCCATTATGAAAAGGTAGGTTTGATGGATATTCGTCGCGGTGAAAATGGCTATCGTGTTTACACAGATGTAGACTTACGTCGCGCAGCTCGCATTCGCGATTTCATCGCAACCGGATTTTCAACGCGCGAAATACTGAGTATGAGCGCCTGTCTAACAGATGAAGGTGACGGACCTTGCGAAGGCGGAATAACTCAAATGATGGAAAAACTTTCACATATTGATCAACTAAGACATGATCTCGATGCAATACGCGATGCGGTTCTTGAGCGTATCGAAACGTTGAAAGCTGCGTTTCCGACGAACAGTTCATCTGCGATAAACTAGTTTCGGCAATAAAGACGGGTTTCGATATTTTCTTCGCAAAATTTCCAGCACGTATTGCGCTGGGAACTGAATAAGCGTCATGAACAAAAAGAACAGCGACACCGTGAATATAACCAGTCTAATTAGGAAATTCACCGTTTTCGTAAACATCACTAAAATTAATGTTCATCACCAAATTTCAAATCAATTGAAACATTAAGGTATTCGATTGCGCTCGATGAATTTCTTTAAGGCAAAACGAGATCTCATATTTCGTATATTGTCCACTTGCGCCAATTTAGTTTGCAAGAAGTGCTCGTACTCTTCCAAACTAGCAACAACAACTTCCAACAAGAAATCCTGCCCACCAGTCATAAGCGCTGCTGTAACAATTTCATCAAAATGGGCGATATCTTTTTGAAACCCCAAGATATCTTCGGCCTTGTGAGATGAGAGTTCTACATTGACAAATGCCGTGATACCAAAACCGCTGGCCACACGATCTATCCTAGCACCATAGCCTGAAATCAGACCCATTCCCTCCAACCTCTGAAGGCGATTTTTACACGGGGTTTGAGACAATCCTGTTGCTTCTGAAAGCTGCACAATTGATGCGCGACCATTGTCACACAAGATTCGCAAAATTTTTCGATCCAACTGATCAATAGTTTTATTCACTATATTTTCTTTCTTAAACAACAAATAACACTAAAAATAATGAGAATATAGTTATTTTTCAAATTTTTCAACTACGCAGGTCATGCCACAATATCCATACGCACCACGCAGACCAACAGCGTGTAATTTCATCAACACCAGATCGCGAATCATGCTTTCAGATAAATCA
>CAJQOR010000208.1 GCA_905479965.1 uncultured Rhizobiaceae group bacterium
GATCAAATCTTGTGGAAATCAGATCTATTTTAGATCGCTAGAAAGCTAACTGTTATGAAATTGTGCCGAGGCGCAAAGCCTTGGCGACAAGTTGAGGCCTGTTCACACAATCCATCTTTTTCATTGCACTGTGCAAATGCGCGTTCACAGTGTGATCTGAAACATTGAGAATTTGGCTGATTTCAGAGGATGTTTTGCCGTTGGCAACCCAAGTTAAAATTTCGCATTCCCGCTGTGTAAGACTTCGGTTTGGGCGGCTTTCATTATTGGTGAGTTCGCAAATCAGATCATACGCGTATGAAGATATGGTGTGCAGATAAGCTAGGCTAAGATCATCAATCTCTCCGCGATCCCCCATAAACATAACGGCGCCCTTTGAAGCATTTCTGCAATTGACCGGGAAGCTAAAGCCCATCGAAATATTGTTATCGAACAAAAATTCGCGAGTGCGATTTATATTTACAGCAGACTGAGTGATGACATATTCATCAACCATATCCGTGCGCCATACCCGCGGTTGGATTGACTGTCTGAGAGCTTCAAAATGCGTACTGTAGCTCAGCATGTCCTGCTGATCATATTCATAGATGAGTTGAGGACTTAGACAGCTCCATAACACGTGATCTGATAATTTACGGCTTGATGTTGCAGGTACTGAAGTGACAATTAATTTGTCGATATCAAACTCTTCGGCCGTCGCACGCAACGCATCACCGAGTTCGGCGATGGACTGTATCTGCCCTAACGTTTGCGATAATGAGTTTTGAGACAGTTTGATTGACATATTATTATTGTTCCGAAGTTGAATCGGAAGTTAGAGCTTTGACGTCAAGTTATCAATCGTTATCAAAAATAAATCGAATTTTTTATCGGAATTGTTTGGCTAGTTTGTTGGGCTGACTTGCAAAAGTGAAATTGTTGGTTTAACACATCTGACATGACTAAGATTAATCAAACAGCATTGTGGTGGTGGGTTCGTTAACAGCGGCCGCAATTACACCTGTTTGAATGAAAATGTGCCGCTGATTTTGTTAGCGGCTTTTTTTATGTCTGCTACTGAAATCTAAAGCACGCCAGAAGAGTGTGGTGAATATGAAAACTGAAGCTGAAAAATACCAAACGAAGGGCGGCGTAAATGTCACCCGTGAGCGCAAAGATCGTTCATATAATGACGCTATTACATCATATATTGATGCTTTAGATTCTCGTCGTGGCGCAGCCTTTTCCTCAAATTATGAATATCCTGGACGTTATACGCGTTGGGATACCGCAATTGTTGATCCGCCTTTAGGAATTTCATCTCGTGGGCAGAGTGTAACGTTTGAGGCCTATAATGATCGCGGCATCGCAATACTGGCGATGATAGCGCCGTCATTTAACGGCCATGAAGAGATTGATATCCAAGCGCAATCAGCTTCGTTCTTGTCTTTGAATGTGAAAGCTCCAACGCGCAGCTTTACAGAAGAAGAGCGTTCAAAGATGCCAAGCGTCTTTACTGTATTAAGGATCGTAACTGAGCTATTTCATTCAGATGAAGATGGAAATTTAGGGCTGTTTGGTGCGTTTGGTTATGATTTAGCATTTCAATTTGACCCGATTGAATATCAAATCGCCCGTCCTGATGATCAACGTGATCTTGTGTTGTTCTTGCCGGATGAAATCTTGGTGGTTGATCATCATAATCAAGACGCTTGGGTGGAAGCTTATGAGTTTTCAATGGCTGAATGGACAACTGTTGGTGAAGAAAAACAAATAGATGAAGCCCCATTTGTTCCCTCTGATACTGTTCCTCCTCGTGGGGATCATGATCCTGGCGAATACGCAAAATTGGTTGAAAAAGCAAAAGAAAGCTTCAAGCGTGGAGACTTGTTTGAGGTCGTGCCGGGGCAAATGTTCTTTGAACAATGTCGCGATAAACCTTCAGATATTGCACGTCGTCTAAAGAAGATTAATCCATCCCCATATTCGTTTTTCATAAATTTGGGGCAAAACGAATATCTGGTAGGTGCTTCACCTGAAATGTTTGTGCGCGTCAATGGTCGCCGAATTGAAACATGTCCTATCTCTGGCACGATTAAGCGTGGCCGCGATGCGATTGAAGATTCAGAACAGATTTTGGAATTGCTGAATTCTAAAAAAGACGAGTCTGAACTTACTATGTGCTCAGATGTGGATCGCAATGATAAGAGCCGGGTATGTGAGCCTGGTTCTGTGCGGATGATCGGTCGCCGCCAAATTGAGATGTATTCTCGTCTTATTCATACTGTGGACCATATTGAAGGTCGCTTGCGCGATGGTATGGATGCTTTTGACGGCTTCTTATCTCATGCGTGGGCTGTGACGGTCACTGGTGCGCCAAAACTTTGGGCGATGCGATTTATTGAGAATCATGAAAAGAGCCCGCGTTCCTGGTATGGCGGCGCGATTGGCATGATCAATTTCAATGGTGATATGAACACAGGTCTTACCTTGCGAACCATCCGAATTAAAGATGGAATTGCAGAAGTTCGCGCTGGTGCAACGCTATTGTTTGATTCAGACCCTGATGCAGAAGAAGAAGAAACAGAGCTTAAAGCGTCTGCAATGTTGGCGGCGATCCGAGGGGATATGCGCTCCAATGATGCAAGTTCGGTAAAACGTGCAAATGTTGGCGATGGCGTATCTATATTGCTTGTTGATCACGAAGATTCGTTCGTGCACACATTGGCAAATTACTTCAGACAAACAGGTGCGAAGGTAACAACGGTTCGTTCACCGGTGTCAGATGATTTATTTGATGAGCATAAACCCGGTCTTGTTGTCTTGTCGCCTGGTCCTGGAAATCCGACTGATTTTGATTGTAAGAATACGATCTCTAAAGCTCGTGCGCGAAATATTCCGATATTTGGTGTTTGTTTGGGCATGCAGGCATTGGCGGAAGCTGCTGGTGGGTCGTTACGTCAATTGGCAATTCCTATGCATGGTAAGCCATCTCGAATTCGCATCAGTAATCCGAGTTTGATCTTCTCAGGCGTGGAGAATAACGTTGCGATTGGTCGATATCATTCGCTCTTTATTGATCCTGTAACGCTACCTGAGAGCTTTGCGATCACAGCTGAGACGGAAGATGGTGTTGCAATGGGTATTGAAGACTTAGATGCTGGCATGGCCGCGGTTCAGTTTCATCCAGAGTCTATCATGTCATTGGGGCAAGACGCCGGGATGCGCATGATTGAAAATGTCGTTGCTCATTTGGCGAAGCGCTCTAATTAAGGCTTGAAAAGCCTTTTTATTGAGGTGCTTGCGCCTTTATGCCTTTAGTTTATGGCCATGTGGATTGTATTCCGTTGAGTTGACCTTTCCTGCATTTACGAATAGTGCGTGCAGACAGAAAGATATGATATAGGATTTGATATGCGCCCATTTGGAATTATCCTCATAATTGCGGCACTTTTGACGCCATTATATTGGTATGTTGGTTGGATTACGGGTCCCGATGGTTCTGCAATGTTTAGCCAATATATTGGTTCTGTTTCCATCATCGCAATGGGCATTTCAATGATGTTATCAACGCGCATCATGGGATTGGAACCTATATTCGGCGGTTTGGATCGTATTTACGTGATCCATAAATGGTTGGGCATACTGGCTGTGGTTGCAATACTTATTCATGATACCGTTGATGCTGAACTGCAGGGTCGCGAAACTTTTCTCACTGATTTAGGGGAAACCTTGGGTGAGGTTAGTTTGTACGGCATCTTAATCCTTGTTGTCATTACTATCGTGACGTTCATTCCTTATCACTTGTGGCTTTGGACCCATAAGTTTATGGGGCTATTCTTCACGTTTTCCGCAGCGCATTACATCATGTTGATGAAGCCACTTGATCCTGTGACCCCACTAGGCATTTATACGTTGGTGTTTTGTGTGTTGGGTGTCGTTTCATATATCTATACGCTGCTACCACTTAGAGGCGGGCGACAATACCAAGTGTCGCGCGTGCAATCGAATGGCTCGACCACATCGCTTGAATTAAAACCGGTATCTGGCGGCATTTCACATAGAGCAGGCCAGTTTGCCTTTTTAGATATTAAAGGTGCGAAGAAGTCAGAAGTTCATCCGTTTACGATTTCAAAAGCGCCCGATAGCGATGGCGTCCTGCGCTTTACGATCAAAGCATTGGGGGATTACACCCATGATGTTGCAAAGTCTGTAAAAGTTGGACAAGCGGCGAATGTGTCACGTGCATATGGTCATTTTCGCCGTAAAAATCGAGGTCCAGAAATTTGGATCGCTGGCGGAATTGGGATAACACCTTTCCTCGCCTGGGCAAATGAAATTGATGAGTTAAAACATCCCGTGCATTTGTTCTACTGTGTCCGCAAGGAAGATGAAGCTGCGCATTTAGATGAACTTCGTTCACTCGATGATAAGCCCAATTTTAAATTGCATCTTGTGTGTTCTCAAACAACTGGCCGATTGTCAGTTGAACACATTTCTGACGTGGTGGATTTCTCCATTGCTGACGCAGATGCATATTATTGCGGGCCGGAAGTTATGCGCCATACACTACATAAAGGTTTGGCTGCACGTGGATTGTCGCGGGCACGTTTTCACTATGAAGAATTTGAAATTCGCTCTGGCATTGGATTGCGTTATCTTTTGTCTTTAGTTGTGCAACTGTTTAATCGTAAATAAGCACGTCTTGTAAGGATTATCTGATGCAGTATCTGGAATATTTCGAAACAAGACGCGGATTGAAAACACTTTTTGTTGCTCAATTGCTTTGTGTTTTGTTTTTCATTTTTGATGCGATCCGCGAGATTTTAAAACTACCGCACAAAGTTGGTGGTTTTGATTTTGAGATTTTCGAGTTCATGATCGTGATTGTCATGGTGCTTAGTATGTTGATTACCGCGCGCCAACTGCGTATTAGCCGTAAGAAAGCGCATAATTTGCAAGAAAAATTGCGTGTTGCATCTGGTGAATTTAATGCCATGCTCATGCAATCCTTTGATGAATGGTCTTTGACGAGTTCTGAAAAAGATGTTGCACTGCTTGCGATCAAAGGCTTTGGCATTCAGGAAATATCCAAGATGCGCAAAACCAAAGAAGGCACAGTTAAAGCGCAATTGAACGCAATTTACCGCAAAGCTGATGTCTCCGGGCGCCCGCAACTTATCAGCTATTTTGTTGAAGAGCTTATGAATGATGACCTTCTAAAGGACGAACCTTCATCAGATTAGTGCAATGGTTAAAGCCACTTACAAAATTTCGTGGGTTGCATCAAAACGTAAATCACGCTAGTTCTCCATCACTATGAAAAACCGACACGACAGAATTTATAGATTTACGTTAGATACCGCGCTTATATTCGCGCTGGCATCACGTCTTAATTCTGACCTTCTCTTACTTACAAGCGGTCGTCGGGCTCTATAAGGAGCGTCCGGCGGTCGAAGCCGTTTCGGAAAAAGCTCCTTAATTCCTTTACAGATTAAATTGAATATCCCATATGGGTAACGTCCTTGTTGAATAGCCTCGTTGCTGTCCAAGGATGTTGAAAAGTAAGAGATGAAAAATGGTTCAAAATACGCCGAAAAATGGCATTGTCGGAATGCCAACAGCCGCAGAAAAATATAAGCCTTATGCGCAGGTTCCGCTAACTGACCGCACTTGGCCGGATCAAACAATTAAGAAAGCACCAATTTGGTGTTCTGTAGATCTGCGCGATGGCAACCAAGCTTTGGTTGATCCAATGGGACATGATCGGAAAGCGCGGATGTTCAAGCTTTTGCTTGATATGGGCTTTAAGGAGATCGAAATTGGGTTTCCGTCTGCTTCGCAAACAGATTTTGATTTTGCACGCTGGTGTGTGGAAGAGGGCGATGTGCCCGAGGATGTTTCATTGCAGGTTTTGGTGCAATGCCGCCCAGAATTGATCACACGCACATTTGAGGCACTTGATGGTGCTAAAAACCCAATCATTCATTTTTACAATTCAACGTCGGAACTTCAGCGACGTGTTGTTTTTAATAAAGATGTCGCAGGCATTCGACGAATTGCAGTTGATGCGGCCAAGATGATTGTCGATATGGCTGACAAAGCTGGCGGTGGGTATCGTTTTGAATATTCACCTGAAAGCTTTACCGGAACTGAATTGGATGTATCACTTGATATTTGTAATTCGGTGATCGCTGAGATTAAGCCAACGCCTGACAACAAGCTAATCCTTAACTTACCTGCGACAGTTGAGATGTCGACGCCAAATATCCACGCGGATCAGATCGAATGGTTTTGCCGTAATATCGATAACCGCGACAGTGTCATTATTTCGCTTCATCCACATAACGATCGTGGCACCGGAATAGCTGCAACTGAACTGGGTTTGATGGCCGGTGCTGACCGTGTTGAGGGTACATTGTTTGGCAATGGTGAACGCACGGGTAATGTGGATGTCGTTACTTTGGCACTTAATATGTTTACCCAAGGTGTTGATCCTGAACTTGACTGCACAGATATCGAGCGGATCAAATCCGTTTATGAATATTCAAACCAGATGGTTATTCCTGAACGTCATCCCTATGTTGGTGAGTTGGTTTACACAGCGTTTTCTGGCTCTCACCAGGATGCGATTAACAAGGGAATGAAGTCGATCAAAAAGGCGAACAAACCTGAATGGGAAGTTCCGTATTTGCCAATTGATCCGCAGGATGTTGGCCGGACGTATGAAGCTATTATTCGCATCAATTCTCAATCGGGTAAGGGCGGCATCGCCTATATCTTGCAAGAGGATTATGGCTTGATATTGCCGCGTGCGCTGCAAGTTGAGTTCCGTGGTGAAATCCAAAAGATAACCGATGAGGAAGGTGTTGAGTTACCAGCTTCACGTATTTATGAGCGGTTTATGGATCTCTACGTCAATCAAAAAGATGGACGTTTGAAATTTATTGATCATGCGACATTCACCGATCCTTATAGCCCAGAATTGCGTGTTATCAAGGCCAAGATCTCTGACAACGGCAAGGAGATTGAAATCGAAGGAAAAGGCACGGGACCGGTTGATAGCTTTATTAATGCGCTTTCAGGCTATCTTGGTATGGATATGACTGTTGCTAATTATTCAGAGCATTCCTTGCAACATGGGTCAAACGCCTCGGCGATTTGTTACATGGAAATTGAAAGCAATAGCCAAAAGCTTCATGGCGCGGGGATTCATACCAACATTTCTGCAGCGTCGCTTGTGGCGATTTTGTCTGCTGCTAATCGTTTCCTTGCAAATAAGTAACAGAATTAGAAAAACGATTGGATTTGTTGTGTGGCGGGATGATCGTTCTCGCCACCAACTGTTTTATGTGTTAATTTAATATTAACCATAATATATTGGATGACGCATTATGTCTGAGAAGAAAGACAACGCCCAAAACAACAATCGCCTATCGGATATCGTGCGTAAAGCTCGGGTATCATCTGCTGAACGGCAGGATGTCGTTGTTGACATGAAAGAAGCTGATAAGGCCAGATTGGAGTTGCTGGCTGAAAAGCTTGAGCCAATCTTTGATGATGTTGATAAAGAAGATGATCGCTTCGATTTTGTTATTTCTTCAGGCGCGCAGCCGCGTATTTGGATCGATAGTGTTGCCCATGTGCATATGGGCCGCGATCGACGAACTTATCGTTTTGTCCGTGATAGTCGATTAGGGCGCGTTGTGCTTATAGAAAGTGGCGATGTGGAGGAAGTATATTCTTATGTCACCAATTATATTGCGGATCGTGTGATTGAGCGACAGAAGCTTCTAGAATGTGATATGGAAGCCTTTAAAGATTATTATGCGCGTATGACCAATGAGAATTTAGATGCGGAAATAAGCACAACAAATGATAATAAGAATGATGATGAGAAGCTTGTTGCGGAAACGCGCGAACCATCGTCAAGCGCTTTTGTTATCGGTGTCACCTGGTTTATTCTTGGTAGTTTGCTAGGCCTTGCTTTGACATTTAACTATCGCGAAGAACTAGCGAACTTCCTGCAAACATTCTAGTTAGTTAAGACTAGTAAAGTTTTGTTTTTTCAACGCGTTTTACGTGTTGCATTGATTTATTTAACAAATAACGCCCATGTTCGCAGTGCCAATCGTCACCTTGTTTTGAGATGTCAAAGAGGTTAAATCCTGCCACCGGTTTTTTGTCGCCATGGGTTTGTGTCGCCGATGAAATGCCAAAGGTTGGAACTTTTCCCTGATCTGAACTGATATCAAACCTTGTATTGAGATGCGTGTGGCCATGTAAGATGAGTTCCGCACCTGCTTGGTCCAGCATATTGCGAAAATTATTCGTCCCATACATGCGTTTCATGCGGTGCGTTGCGCCCTCATATGGTGGGTGATGAATGAGAATGGTGCGAAAAAGATTTTGCTCTTTTGCTTTAATCAAGAGCTTTATTGCCGCCGCCGCTTGCTTCTTAGAGAAATTACCTGTCGCGCGAAATGGCATCGTTGCATTAGACGTTGATAATCCAATGATCGCCACAGGGCCTCTCACTTGCATATAAGGAAAGACGTCTGTGCCATCGCTCGTATCACCTGTCACCCAAGGTTTCCATTCCCGCATGGCATGCTTGAAAGCGCCAGGGACGTAAGCATCATGGTTTCCAGGGACAAGACTTGTGGTCTCAACCGGGCAATTTTTCTCAAGCCAATTCTTTGCAGCAATAATTTCGGGGTTTGTCGCCAAATTGACCATGTCACCTGTTATCGCAAGGTGATTTATCTCTTTTTTATAAATCTCAGACATGACAGTGTCTAAAACACTAATTTGATGGAATGCTTTTCGGTGTCTATTCCAATTCACATAGCCTGTAATACGTTTTGAGAAGAGCTCTTTTAATCGAACCTTGGGTAAAGGGCTTAAATGAAGATCAGAAATATGTGCAAGACGAAACATGGTTGATCTGATAGCCTTTGCAATGAAATCGGGCAAGGAAATATGCAAAAATCTTTCTTAGAAAAACTGCGAAACCAGATCTTTCACACTTGGTTTTTGCTCACTCGTTCTATGACAATGGGAGTGAGGGTTGCAGCTTTTGATGAAAAGAGGCGTATTTTTCTTGTGCGTCATACCTATGTTAAAGGCTGGCATTTGCCCGGTGGTGGCATAGAACGCGGAGAGACGGCTCTTGAAGCTGTGCACAAGGAATTGCAAGAAGAGGGCAATCTGGTGGTGCAAGGTGAGGCAGAACTCTTAGCGGTCTTTTACAATACGCATGTGACCAACCGCGATCATGTACTGTTTTATAAATGTAAAGTTGAACAAACCCAAGCCAAACAAAATGATCATGAAATCGCAGAGTCTGGCTTTTTTGATTTAGCAGCTCTCCCCGATGGTCTGACATCAGCTACCCAGCGGCGGATTGATGAAATCGCCGCTGATCTTGGTCATCCTGCAAGATGGTAGAGCTAAATTAATTGATCACGCCCGTGCGGGGTGTCAAGATCAAGTTGTGGCCCATTTGGTACAATTTGAGTGGGGTTGATCGTTTCATGGCTAGCAAAATAGTGATGCTTGATATGTAGCATGTTGACAGTTTCTGCTACCCCATCAACTTGGTACAATTCGCGCAAGTAACCTGACAGGTTTTCATAATCTGCGATGCGCTTTTTGTTGCATTTGAAGTGGCTGACATAAACGGCATCAAAGCGGACCAAAGTTGTAAACAAACGCCAATCAGCTTCCGTGACTTGATCACCAACAAGATAGCGCTGATTTGCCAATCTTTCGTCCAACATATCAAGTGTTGCAAATAATTTGTCATAGTTTTCGTCATAAGCTGCTTGCGTTGTCGCAAAGCCGCATTTGTAAACCCCGTTATTCACATTGTGGTAGATAATGGCGTTAATCTCGTCGATGTCTTTGCGCAAATTCTCTGGGTAATAGTCATGATCTGATGAACTCATTTCTGCAAATTCACTGTTGAACATGCGGATGATTTCAGACGATTCGTTCGATACGATTGTGTTGTTGTGTTTATCCCAAAGAACTGGAACCGTTACACGCCCAGTATAATCGCTCATGGCATTTGTATAGACTTCATGCATAAACTCAGATCCATGCAGATGATCGACGGTGCCGCCGTCGCGATCATGAAAC
>CAJQOR010000209.1 GCA_905479965.1 uncultured Rhizobiaceae group bacterium
ATTAGACATTATCTCCAAATATCTGGCGCCAATCGTTAAGCTTGGTCACCATAAGCGTTTCATCAATTTCAACGCTCAATTCAGTGTTTTCATTTGTATTGACGTCAATCTTGGCGAAGTCCTCACCAAACGTGTCTTGCATTTTATCAACAAGAACTTGCGGGCCTTCAATGCGAATTTGCGCGGCCTCATCATCTGTAAATGCTGCACGAATTAATTCTTGTAGCTGCTGCACCGATTGATTAACCAATTCATGTGAGACCACATGGGACAGTATCTGTCCGACTTCTTGGCTAATCGTCTGACAATTTTCATCAATTTGGTGACGCGCATTTAGGGCAATCGTTTGTGCCATTGCCTCCCCGAGTTTTGCTTCAATCGCTACTATTTCTTGGGCTTGAGCGGCACGAAGTGCATCTTCTGCTGCCTGGTTTTGCTGCTGTAATTCAGCAATAGCAGCATTATACCCATCTTGGTAAGCCATTGATTTTATTGCATCAACATCGATTTCAGGTTCACTTTTAATGTCCAATGAATCGGATGGTGATGTGTCAAACATCGAAACTGACGCAAACCCTTTTGGTTGGCCAAAATCTTCAAGGTGCTGCGCAAATGCAAAACTCATGTCATACTCACTCGCCGATTATCTGTGCCAAATCCCGTCAGATTTCCATCCGTTGTTAGGCACATATTTTTATCTTCAAATTCTTGGTTATTTTAGGATTTCAAACTTGCGCGAGCATGGACGTATAACGACCGCATTGGGGGCAATCCAATGCGGTCGTTTGATCTGAGAATGCGCTGACCGGCGGCACTCCACAGAATTCTAATTTTTATATAAAAAGCGAGTGCTGTTTGGCGTTGTTTATCTAAACAACGACATAATATTTTCAGCGCTTGAGTTCGCGATCGATAGCGCTTGCACACCAAGTTGTTGCTGGGTTTGCAATGCTTTTAATCGCGTCGATTCCTCATTCATATCAGCATCCACCAGTCGCCCGATACCGATATCAATTGAATCCATTAATTTGCCCACGAAACTATCTTGCATCTCAATACGCTGATTGATGGCACCAAGATTTGAAGCCTGTTGCGTAAGTTGAGAGAAAATATGATCCACAACACTGATCATTTCATCAATATCTGCATCTGATGTTGTATCACTAATTGAGATAACAGTACCAACTGCACTTGTTGTCGATGACGCATCAATCAGTTTCCAGTTATCACCTGCTGAACCCAATGTTCCACTTGGTGATGCACCAAGATATCCAGCGGTTAGAACACCCCGACTTGCATCTGCCGTATCGATGAGAATCATACTAGATACGTCAACCGACAATGTCGTGATGGACACAGTACCATTGGATGCTCGATTAAAACTACCGACAACGTCTTTATCTAATGCCGTCGCTGTAGTTGAATTTTTAAGCCAGTTTTCGCCGGAGAATGAAGCGGATTCTGAAATACTTTCGAGTTGGTTTTTCAACTCGGTCAACTCGTTGTTGATCTTGTTTTTATCAACACCGGGCTCTCGAGCCGCAACCAGTTTTGCTTTAATCTCTGAAACAACATCAAGCGCTGAATTCATACCGGTATAAGCAGTATCAACTTTTGCAGCACCAAGGCCAAGAGCATCTTGAACCGTCGACAACGCTTTATTATCAGAGCGCATTGTTGTTGCGATTGACCAATAAGCTGAGTTGTCTTTCGCAGATTCAACTTTATAGCCAGATGAAATACGAGACTGTGTCTCTTCAAGATCCATATTGATGGATCTCATTGTTTGAAGTGCTGCCAAAGCAGCGTTGTTTGTCATAATACTTGTCATTTGAAGATTGCCCCTTCAATTTACTTCTGACATGCCGGAAAAGGCTAAGAGAGTTACGCTTCATGCAACTGACGCTTACTTGTTACGTGCAGTACTCTGTTGGTAAAGCAAATATAAACAAGTATGGTTAACGTCAGGTTAACGCAAGTTTGAGACGTAAGTCTTTGATAACAAACAGCAAAAAAAGGCCGCGTATGATTGCGGCCTTTTTAAATTTAAAAAAGTGCTTACAAATGCAACAAATGCACCGAATCTTTTGACTATCGGAACAGTGACATAATGTTTTGCGAAGAAGAGTTTGCTATTGAAAGTGCTTGAATACCTAGCTGTTGCTGGGTCTGCAATGCTTTCAATCGCGTCGATTCCTCATTCATATCCGCATCGACCAATCGCCCGACACCTTTATCAATTGAATCCATCAACTGACCGACAAAACTTTCTTGCATCTCAATACGGCTATTGACCGCACCAAGGTTAGAAGCAGCATCTGTCATTTTTGAATAGATGTGATCCACAACACTGATCATTTCATCTATATCTGTATCAGATGTTGTATTGTCGATGCTAATCACGGTGCCGGTTGCACCTGTTGTTGATGTCACATCAATAAGTTTCCAGTTATCACCAGCAGTACCGATTGCACCAGATGGTGACGCACCAAGATAAGAAGCTGTCAAAAGACCATTCGATGCCAATTCTTTATCGATTAGAATTGTACCACCAGAACCTGTTACGTTCACTGAAAGTTTTGTCAGTGATACAGTACCATCTGCCGCACGGTTGAAACTACCAACGATTTCTTTGTCAGAAGGTGTCGCGCCTGCTTCATTTTGCAACCAGTTCTCACCGGAGAATGATGCAGATTCTGCAATACTGACCAGTTGGTTCTTCAGTTCTGTTAGTTCGCCGTTGATCTTTGTTTTATCAACACCAGGTTCACGCGCTGCAACCAATTTGGCTTTAATTTCAGACACAACTTCCATAGAAGAGTTCATACCAGTGTATGCTGTGTCAACTTTTGCAGCACCAAGACCAAGCGCATCTTGAACCGTACCAAGTGCTTGGTTATCGGATCGCATAGTTGTCGCGATTGACCAATAAGCTGAGTTGTCTTTCGCTGTTTCGACTTTATAGCCGGAAGAAATACGTGATTGCGTTTCTTCAAGATCCATGTTGATGGATCGCATTGTTTGCAACGCGGCAAGCGCTGCATTATTTGTCATAATACTAGTCATTAAGTGCCCCTTTTTGACCAAAATACTGAGGGACATACCGGACTCAAACACCGGTAATAACGGAACAGCATCATGCTTCCTTATCCAATCCCTATAAAGGATAAGACCGTTATTACTTGGTTTGTATTAAACCACTATATAATTACCATTTATTTAAATAATTCAATAACTTAAGCACAAAAAATATAAAAAAAATCACGCCAGGAATAATGCTGGCGTGATTTGTTACTTCTATATAAAAAGAAGAATATATTTGTCTTAGTGTTCTTAAATTTATCTGAACAGAGACATGATGCTGTCTGATGAAGAGTTGGCAATTGAAAGTGCCTGAATACCTAGCTGTTGCTGGGTCTGCAATGCTTTTAATCGCGTTGATTCTTCGTTCATATCCGCATCGACCAAACGGCCAACACCTTTATCAATTGAATCCATCAACTGACCGACAAAACTCTCTTGCATCTCAATACGACTATTGACCGCACCAAGGTTAGAAGCAGCATCTGTCATTTGTGAATAAATGTAATCCACAACACTGATCATTTCATCAATTTGAGCATCTGTTGTTGTGGTTGATAAAGAAATTACTGTACCAACAGCATCTGTTGTACCAGCTGTTCCTGTATCGATAAGCTGCCAGCTGTTACCTGCTGTACCAGCAGTACCGCTTGGTGAAGCACCTAGGTAACCTGCCGTCAAAATACCGTTGGTTTCAACATCACCATCGATCAGAATTGTACCGCCAGTCCCTGTCACGTTAACTGCAAGCTTGGTAAGTGAAACTGTACCATCTGCCGCACGGTTGAAACTACCAACGATTTCTTTATCAGACGGTGTATCACCTGAATCATTTTGCAACCAGTTCTCACCTGAGAATGATGCAGATTCTGCAATACTGACCAGCTGGTTTTTAAGCTCAGTTAACTCGCCGTCGATCTTTGTTTTATCAACACCAGGTTCACGCGCTGCAACCAATTTGGCTTTAATTTCTGACACAACTTCCATAGAAGAG
>CAJQOR010000210.1 GCA_905479965.1 uncultured Rhizobiaceae group bacterium
CCTGAATAACAGATGTTTCCAAGTTCCCGCGCTCCGTTGTCTCGCGCGCACGACGCAACAGACTTTCATAAATTTGGCGAATTGCTTCAGCTTTGCGTTCTAATTCGCGAAGGCCAACATTTTCCGTTGATTGACTGGATGCACGTGTTTTCAAAACAGCTAATTTATCGGCAAGCTGACCTTCTGAATCACGCGCCCGCAACACGTCATTTTGCGTAGATGACACAATACGAGTGAGCTCATTTCTAATTTCAACAGCCACGGCATCCGCGGAAGCTTTTGCCGCAATATACTGCGGATGACGTGGTCCCAAACCAACTGCAAGTGAATCACTATTTGATTTTGCTTGCGTATATTGCTTGCGAAGTTCGCTCAGCGTTGGCGTAAGTGCGGCTTGCGGGAACGAGCCTGAGATCAAACCATCAAGATTTGTATTTTTTAGCTCATTTGCCAACACAGTTTTTGCAACCTGATCCGCGCGAACTTTCGCTAGCTCATTGCTTAACGCCAGCATTTCTTTCTCGTTGATGACCCCGCCACCAACATCAATAATATCATTTTCAGAACGATAACCGACAATCCCATTTTCAGCAGCGTCCAGCTTCTTGCGAAGCTCTTCAAGTCTCACTTCAATTGAATCAGTTGTTTTCGCAAAGATCCCTGATTGCTGTTGTTTGTATTCAACCAAGTATTCTTCGACAATTGTATTGGCGACCAGTGCAGATTTCTCTGCATTGTTTGTGTTTGCCCCAATATAAACCAGGAAGGTTTCTGGATCTCGCGCCAAACCCATATTGTCTTGCAAATAGGTAACAGCGTTTTCAAACGGGTCATTTGATTGAGTGCTTGATGACAAAAAGCGTTTAAATTTCGACAAAACGCTTGATTCATCTGCCCCATTAAATTCTGGATCTTGATCTAGTCTCAGTTTCTCGACAACTCGCTCTAGCACAGCCGTTGATCGCGCGACTTGCATTTGACTATCAACCACAGCTAACAGAACTTGAGAACTCGCCTGATTGTTACTGTTCACTGTATCAGTGACTTGTACATCACGTGGATCAAGGATCAATCTACTATCGGCATAATATTTATGCGGCGTTGATATTGCGATGAATACCCCCACAGCCGCACCTATAATACCACATACGATAACCAGCCATTTTTTGGCCCACATGTGACGCATAATTATAAATAGATCTAAAAGTGGCTTATCAGGATCGATTTCATACGAAGTTGAATATTCCGATGCAGAGTTAACTGGTCCTGGTCGTGGTTTTTCGCCGCCTGCTTCTAGGTCTCGATCTCGGTTTAAGAAACCAAACTTTTTTGAACTTTTGCTATTCGCATTTGCGCGCGCATCATCTTCGCTACCTTGAGCATGAACTGAAGGATTTCGCGTTAATCGAGGATCATCTGCGATATTATGATGTTTCCGCGCAGTTATCGGTCTAACTTTTGATCGGATTTTTACATTATTTTGCGCATTAGGGCGCATGTCCCGTTGACCTCCATATTG
The DNA here is from genome assembly GCA_905479965.1 of uncultured Rhizobiaceae group bacterium. The sequence continues at coordinate 1,520 of CAJQOR010000210.1, forward strand.
AGGTGAACCGGAAGCAAGATCCAATAGAGACTGCCTTTTATGACGCATAACGACCCAATTTAAATACTAAACTGCCGCAAGCGGCTAACCAACGGAGCAAAACTGCATGTGTTAACGCACAGTAAGCAGTTATGGGTAACAAAATATTAACAGCAGACAGCTGTCGTGCAATTTAGAACTATTTTCTCCATCATTTATCCTTTTTTCCACGATAAGTACCCGTATCTTAGTAATAAATTTTATAATTCGAGCTAAAGCTGGATTTATATGAACGACCCAAAAGGCCAGTAAACCTCCAATGTTTGGAAGTCTAAATCTACTAGTTCGACAAAATATCGGACGTATCCAGGATTACGCGACATTACTCGGCGGATCTGTTGGTCGTCTTGTCATTTCTCTTGGGTATTTCATCGCCATTGCAAATTCACTGGCCGTTGACGACTTTGGCCTTTTTGCAACAGCATCCGCGACAGGGATTATTTTATCACGCCTCGTAGCCTTTGGTTTTGCGTCTCCGATGTATCGGATCGCAACCTCTAAAAGACGCTTATTGGGTGTATATACCCCCGGCCTTATTGTTGGCAGTATATTATCGCTTCCCGTGATCAGCCTCGTTGCCTATGTGATCTATATACTTATCTTTGACAAAGAAATGTCCTTTATTGCGTTCATTTGCATTGTATTTGCCGAAGTTATATTCTGGCGAACGATGGAAATCACAACCATTATTTTAAATGGGCTGTACCGATTTGCAGCGGGATCAATTTTAGTCATCATCGCAACCATTATGAAAATGCTCGCCGCATTTACATTTGCATACGCCTCCGACAACTCCATTGAGCAATGGGGTGTTTATTATATTTGTGCAAACGCGGCATCGGCATTAATCGCGATTGTTTTTTATTATCCTCGGGTAAAAATGCGGTGGTGTTTAAAGCTCTACTTAGCACGATGGGTTGATTCACTCGCGGTTGCCGCTTCAGAAATTGTTTACTACGCACAAGCAGAGCTTGATAAAATTTTGGTGCTCGCAATAGGCGGACCGCAGATCGCAGGGGTTTATGCAATCCTCATGCGGCTTGTTGATATTACGGCACTGCCTATACGCTCTTTATTTATGTTGATCATTCAACAAATCATGCGCACGAAGGCGACAATTCAATCCCTTAAATATCGGGTGATATTTGAAGCAGCAATTGCCTTCATTTCACTCGCAGGGATTTTAGCATTAGCGTTTATCAAGTGGATATTTCCAAACATACTTGGAGAAAATGTTGCTGAAATATCGCCATATTTAATCATGGTGGTGTTGGTGCCGGTCTTTAGAAACCTTACAGAGTATCATTCAGAACTCTTGTATGCGGTAAACAGAACACTATTACGCACAGCCAATGCTGCCATTATCGGCGTTATGAAGGCATGTTTCTTGAGTTGGATTCTTTTGATCTACGCAGAAGATGAGCAATGGTTTATCATGCTCAATGTGTTGTTTGGTCTTTTGTATTTAACCTCGCTATTACTGACATATCCTGCCATGCGCAGAGTGGCGCCCATCATTAAAAAGACGGCAAAAAACCACTAAAAGAAATACTATATTTGAGGGCCGCTATTGCGGATGTGTTTCGTTGACAACCGACCGAATATCATCCATTGGAATACCAACAAATGACTGAATGCCAACCGCAACCTGTTCATTGGTCATTTTCCTGATGAATTTTTTCAATCCATCTTTGCTAGGTTCAGCGACACTTTCATCCCACAAGACATGACACAGTGAATGACCCGTTGGCAGATGATTTCGGCCCATACAAACTTCATCAACATAGCGGCCATAAATCATGCATTCTGACATCTGAGATTGTTTGACAACTGCACGCATCCAATGACACTTGTTGTGCGTTTCGATATGATCGAGCATGTCACACACGGTCTCGCGGCGCCACGCAATAAACGTTGTTATATAATCTGTTTTGGAAACCACAGGTTCTGATATACCCAACAAATGACCCGCATTTTTTGACCATACAAGATGCTCTTGCATGTCATCATTAAATGCATCTTCGTTGCGATAAAATCGTACAGCGTCAGCATCGCCTAGATCGTCCACATCATAGTTTTTAACAACAACGACATCAGAATCGAGCGTTAACATGATATCCTCATCGATATAACGCGCGATGGCAAATCTTCGCAGTTGTTGAGCATGCCAGCCACGTAATGGCCGAGAGAATGGCGTCAGCCAAACTCGGGCATGGCGCGAGCTGATTGGATCACGAAATGATCTGCACCAGAAAGGGAAAATCTGACTTTCTGTGATGACTTTGCGCTTTTTACTTTCAAGCTTACTAAATATCTCGCGATCAACATCGGCAACAAGAAGATAGTGCGTCCAATCACCTTTTAAACGCTGGTCCATGCTCTCACATAAAAACGCGCATCGCTCGAAATCATCGCTATAAGTTGCTGTTATTACTGCTGTCGTCATAGTCTAACAATCATTGAAAATATCGTTTGCGAATTACATGCCAGAGAAAAAGTGGGTTGCCTAGAATGTATCGACGCCAAAGCCGCTTAGGCTCTAGTGAAAGTCGATAGATCCATTCAACACGCAGTTTCCGCCAGGATGCGGGTGCACGTGGTACAAGATGTGATACAAAATCAAATAATGCACCAACTGTAAACACAAGTTTTGCATGCTCAATCGTCACATATTCTTCAACCCATTTTTCCTGTATGGGGCTACCCATTCCAACTAGGAGAATATCGGGCTTTTCAACTTTTAGTTCAGAGAGTATTTTTGGAATATCTTTGTCATCAAAATAACCATCTGAGACAACCACAAAATCATGCCATGGCGTTGCAGCTTTAAACTTTTCAGCAGCGCGCTTGACGACCACATCCTGGCCACCAATCAGCGCAATTTTCAAAGGTTTTTGAAAATAAACCATCAAAGCGGGTATCAGATCTGTACCGTTTAAATTAGCTTTAAATTTTTGCCCACTGGCAATCTTTGTCGCAATATCAACACCCACACCATCGGGCAGGACAATCGCCTCTTCTATGCAATTTCGATATTGTGGGTCACGCATGGAGATGTTTGCATTATGTGCATTTATAAATGCAAATATCGATTGCTCATTATCAAGCTGGTATCGCCCAGTGATATTAGTAAAGCCCTCGTCCCAGCTCCAGTTCTCAACTTTAATACCTAAAATATCAAGTTGCTGGTGATCTTTTAACTGCTCCTGTGTCACGATGTTTGCAATTCCTTTTGTGACACTTCTAGTTGTCTCAAACCGCTTTCCAAAGATGTTAAAAGTTGACCAAGTTGTTGTTGATGGAAGTTGTTCCCGTTGATTTTTAGTTCTTCGCCAGACTGGATCCGGTTGAACATATCAACCAGCGCTTTGGCAAACTCTTCACCCTCATCCGCTACTATACAATTTGATGGCATCTGGTTTAACCCTCGTAATGAACGTGTGGTCGCAACGGTGGGCAAACCCATTTCAAATGTCTCAATTGTTTTGAGCTGAACCCCTGTGCCCTCGCGGCTAATGAGCGGTATAATCTGACAGGAGCTAACAAATTCATGGGCATCTTCAACGCGACCTAAAAACTCCACATTTTTTGGCGTACTCGAAGGGATATTTGAGGCTTTACCAGCAATCGCTATTTTTAGATCCTTTATGTGCGGAACAACTTCCTCTAAGAACCAATCCAAGCCAGATCTGTTGGCTGCCCAACTCCATGTACCAATTAAACCAAGATCATATTTTGGTTTTGCACCGACAGCGTAATTGGGCGGTTTAATCTGAGTAACCAAAGGTAAATGAGATGATTTTTTCTCAACATGTAGTCCTGCACGATCACCATCTGCCAAAGTGAATACATGCTTTGCGCGCCCGCACAATCGGCCCTCGATTTCCTTCAATAATTTTGCTTCGCGCTTAAACAAATAAGACGACAAAAGGTTTGAAGCATTTAGCGCATTTTTATACGCAGATTCCGATTCAACATTATGCGCAAGAAAGACAAATTTATCTTCGCTAAACAGATCAATAAACGCCCCAGGCAATTGCACGGAGTTTAAGAACAGCCCATCATAAGGCTGACAGGCATTCAGCGCCGAACTGATCTCTTGTGGCGAGGTTTGAAGCATTTTCGCAACAGATACAGGCGCTCCGCTCGTTATTGCGCGCAGCAACCATTTTATCTTTTGTGATTTTCCAACCTTCGAATTGGTCACTTCCAAATCATCCAGAACAACCGTGTCATCAGGATATGCGGGCGTTTCTCCGGGGGTTAAATAACCGATGATTTTGAGCTTGATGCCAAGCGACAACAACCCATCGACGACAACACGATTGGCGATATCGTAACCAGACTTTGGATTTTTGACCGGAACCAATGATGTTAAAAATACAAGCTTCATAAATCGTCCTTTGAAGCGCTTATAACAAAAAGAAGTCAAATCCGGGTTAAACAAGATGATTAAAATAGAAGATAATAATCAACAATATATTTAGATGATCAAGTTATGCTCAATCAAAAGAGTTATTGGGTCGTTTAAAAATGAATGTTTCAGATTTTTACCGTACAGAAGGTCTAAAAGCTGACGATGTCGAAATCGTGGTCACACTGCCGACATTTAAACGGCCTGAACAAGTGGTGCTCACGCTCAAGTCATTAGCTGCGCAGACTATTGATAGGGTTTTTGCGGTCATTGTGATGGATAATCATGATGATGCAGATGGAGCTGAAGCTTCAGCCAAATTTATGCGTGAGAATGGCCTGCAGGGTTTGGTGATCATTGCCCACGACCGGGGCAATTGTCATGCATATAATGCTGGTTGGGCAAAGGCACTTAAAGAATTTCCAAAACTCAAATGGCTAGCGGTAATTGATGATGATGAAGTTGCTGATAAGAATTGGCTGCTCAACCATCTAAATACCTTGCAGAAGACAAAT
>CAJQOR010000211.1 GCA_905479965.1 uncultured Rhizobiaceae group bacterium
GTTGACAAGTGTTCCAGATGTATTGCCTGCGCCAGGGTGGACCACCAAACCAATAGGTTTGTTAATCACAATGAGATGATCATCTTCAAAGATGATGTCTAGATCGATGTTTTCAGCTTGTGGTTCTGCATCCACGATTGCCGGCAATATGACATTTATGGTCATATCCGGCGATATCTTCTTCTTTGGTTCGGTTGTAACCGTATCGTTTATCGATACCGCACCAGCTTCAATAAATGCTTTGATGCGACTGCGCGAATAATCTGGTGCCATTTTTTGGGCAAGCCAGGCGTCAAGACGGCCTGAATCGCCTTCTTCAGTAATGAAAGCTTTCAAATTCGCTTCAGCTTCGTTAAAGGATATCTCGCGTGTCACAACTCGTTCCAAATAGGCTTTCAAATGCAAAACCCAGACATAGAAAATAATGATGAAAAACCACTTGATCCAACAATGGAAAAAGTCAGACGTAAAATGATCCGTCTGCTGGGTGTTTCATTGGGTGTAATGTTTATTGGTGTTATGGCGGTATTGGCTGCTGTTGTCTACAAAATACGCACGAGTGGTGATGAAGAAGCGCAAACGACTGTGGTGCAGTCCATAGCGAATTTGAATTTTGTGGAAAATCTGGATGTAGTTTTGCCACAAGGTTTCCAAATCGAAGGTTTTAATTTGGATGGTGCGCGCGGTGCTGTTTATGGGGTTGATCAAAACGGTGTCTCACAGATATTAATTATTGACCTGAGTAATGGTGAGATTATCTCAACCATTAACCTACGTAACTAGGCAAACTCATTTGGCTGGCGATCAATTTATAAAGATAACGTCAGCTGACGATCATCAAATAATCGAATTTTGCAATATTAAAGAGCGTGATCTGACCCGTCATGAAGGGCAGTTTATTGCGGAAGGTAAAGTCGTTCTTCAGCATCTTATCCATTCGCAAAATTCAGACCGCCGGTTTGAGATTTTAAAGATACTTGTTTTGAAAAACCGCTTAGAAGGTGTGCAAGACCTTTTAAAGGTAGTCCCGAGCGATATTCCGATTTATACCGCTGATAAAAGTGTAATGAACGAGATCGCCGGCTTTGAAATGCATCGCGGTATTTTGGCACTCGGGCAATATCACGCCAGCGTTGCGACCAATGACCGAGGTAAGAAGAGCAGCTTGGTGTTGGCTGCATGTGGGATTTCAAATCACGATAATTTAGGCTCCATTTTTCGAAATGCTGCAGCGTTCGGGGTTGATAAAATTGTCCTTGATAAAACCTGTTGCCATCCGCTTTATCGCAAAGCTGTTCGTGTATCTGTGGGGTCTGCGCTCACCGTACCATTTGAACTTGATGTCGATGTTTTGCAGCTGATCTCAGAATATACCGAGAAGGGGTATTCAATCTATGGATTGTCTCCTTGCGGTACTCAAATGCTCGATGACATTAAGCCAACTCAAAAGACATTGTTGCTTTTAGGAACAGAAGGTGAGGGACTGCCTGACGAGATCATGGCGCGGATTAAAACGGCTAAAATATCTCAAAGTGATGGGCTTGATAGTTTAAATGTCGCGACCGCTTCAGGCATTGCTTTGTGGTAGATTGCGCGGCAGATGAAGTTGATCTGATAGGTTTTGGATTAAATATTGATGTCGCGGCTGTTTTTATCGCCACTTACAAAAAGCTATTTCAATTTTTTCTTGAAACACTTGAACAATTTATAAGCAGTCACTTCTCTTGACTAATAAATAATCATATTTCATGATGCCGCAGATTCACTGGATGAACGACAAAATATTATATCCAATAAGTTCGATGGAGACATGAATGTTCAAGAAATTTGCGTTAGGCGCTGCTCTAACTCTCGCCGCTTTCGGCACTACAATGACAACACACGCTTTTGCAGAAACGAAAATCCCATTTGCACTGGACTGGAAATTTGAAGGTCCAAGTTCACCGTATTTTGTTGCAATCGACAAAGGGTTTTTTGGTGAAGAAGAGCTTGATGTAACCGTGACTGCAGGTCAAGGTTCACTCGATGCGATCCCAAAGGTCGCAACTGGTTCTTTCCCAATTGGTTTTGCGGACATCAATTCACTTGCAAAATTCTTGGATGAGAATGCTGGTGCTCCGGTCACGGCCGTCATGATGGTTTATGATAAACCACCATTTGCGATTGTGGGTCGTAAGTCACTCGGCATTTCAAGCCCGAAAGATTTAGAGGGTAAAACACTTGGCGCGCCTCCACCAGATGGTGCTTGGGCACAATTTCCAGCTTTCGCATCTGCAAATTCGCTAGATGTCGATAAGATCAAGGTTGAACCAGTTGGTTTCCCAACACGTGAGCCGATGCTCGCTGAAGGCAAAGTTGATGCTGTCACAGGTTTTTCTTTCTCAAGTTATCTTAATCTAGTGCGCCTTGGTGTGCCAGAAGATGATATTTCAACCATTTTGATGGCTGATTACGGACTTAAGCTTTATGGTAATGCAATTATTGTGAATACCGATTTTGCCAAAGCCAATCCTGAAAAAGTAACAGGGTTCTTGCGCGCAGTTGCCAAAGGATGGAAGGCTTCAATGGACGACCCAGAAGGTGCTGTGAAAATGATGGTTTCACGCAATCCTGCTGCGGATGTTGCGCTTGAAACACGACGTTTGCAATTGGCGATCGATGCCAATGTGATGACTGATTTTGTTGCTGCAAATGGCATGGGCGGCATTGATGAAGCCCGTTTTGCAGAAGCTCTTGAGCAACTTAAAGGCACTATGGGCCTTAAAAATGTTGGCGATGCATCGCTTTATTTTGATAGCTCATATCTGCCAGATGATGGCAGCTTGATGCTCAAGTAAACATCTTCCTATAGACTTAACCTCCCTTCGCATGTCTTAATGCGAGGGGAGATGTGTTTTTACAAAAGTGCAAAATATGAATTCCTCAGATTTCCAAATTGAGCTGTCACAAGTTACCCATGCCTATAAGACCAAAGATGGTCCGCTGCCGGTTTTAAATGACCTATCTCTACAAATGCAAAAGGGCACCTTTACCGCTGTCGTTGGCCCATCTGGTTGTGGCAAGTCTACGCTAACCCGTCTTATCGCCGGGTTGATGATCCCAGATAAGGGAGATGTGTTTTTGCATGGTGAAAAGGTTAAATCACCTCGCGCCACCGTCGGTATGGCCTTTCAAAATCCTGTTCTTTTGGAGTGGCGCACAATTTTAGATAATGTGCTTTTGCCGCTGGAAATTGTGCCGAATAAACTGAGTAAATCAGAAAAAGAAGCGAGAGGCCTTGAGCTGCTTGCGATGGTGGGCTTGGAAGGTTTTGAGGGTAAAAAACCATCTGAGCTTTCAGGTGGTATGCGCCAGCGCGCATCGCTTTGTCGCTCGATTGTTCATCGTCCAGAAGTATTGATTTTGGATGAGCCATTTGGTGCGCTTGATGCGTTCACACGTGAAGATCTATGGCAGATTATGCATTCGATCCGTGTGAAAGAAAATGTCACAACTCTGCTGATTACCCACGATTTGCGCGAAAGCGTGTTTCTCGCCGATCAGATTGTTGTTTTGTCTGGTCGCCCGGCCACGGCGCAATATATTGCTGAAGGTCCATTACCGTTGGACCGGACGCTTGAAGATCTTTATACGCCCGAAGCAACTAAACTGCTTGCTGAATTGCGTCGACAAATTCAAATTGCGCAAGGGCGCAAAGATGAAGGGGAGGCAGCCTAATGCGTGTTCTTTTCTCTCGTCAATTTTGGATTCCTATCTGCGCCATATTGGTGTTCTTGCTGCTTTGGGAATGGCTTGTTTGGTTTAACGACTGGCCAAACTATAAAATGGCCTCACCTTCGGACTTATGGCCAGCTTTTTGGAAATTTAAGGGGCTGTTCTTAGAATATGGTTGGCAAACGCTTTGGCGCACCATCGCTGGGCTTTTGCTTGCTGTGATATTTGGTGTGTTAATCGGTATGGTTATGGGTTTCTCGCGCGTCATGCGAGAGGGGTTATACCCACTTTTGGTTGGTTTTAATGCCATTCCAAAGGCCACCGTTGTTCCTGTCATTGCATTGATTTTTGTTGGACAAGATAATTTTAATACGGTGTTGATGGCATTTATGATTTCGTTTTTCCCAATTGCTGTTTCCGTTTCCATTGGGCTATCGACGCTTGAACCTGAATATAGTGACATTTTGCGTTCATTGGGCGCGAGCAAATTCACCATCTTTTGGAAAATTGCATTGCCAAAAACCTTGCCGGAATTTTTCGGTGCGCTAAAAGTTTCTGTCACACTTGCCTTTATCGGCACGAACCTGGTTGAAATTATTCAGCCGCATGGCAAAGGTCTTGGGTTCTTGTTTGACAGCGGGAAAATTAGTGCCGATTACCCGCTTATGTTCGCTGTTCTTATTGCGCTCGCATTTTTGGGTATCGTATTGTTTTATATTGTTGTGATGCTTGAAAAAATATTTGCCGGTTGGTCAGAACGCAGTACTTAAAAAGCATGCACATAAATTCAGCTTGCTGATGTGCTGTTGGTCGTTTTGTCCACGCGTCTAATGGCGCGATCTGCAAGACTAGGTTTTATCTTTAAACCGCGTTTTGGTTTGATAGGCGTATGTTCTGCCAAGATTGCGTGGATAGGCGATGAATTGCCTTCTCTTACGGCTGTGAGGTCGATCATCATGGCTGCGATTTCAGCAAGCTCACGACGCAGTTCGGGATCATCAGAAGGCGCACTTTCTTTTTTAAGTTGATCAACCAAATCATTGTGACGTGTGCGCAGTCTTTCAACCTTATTGGCGATTGTCTCTGCGGGTGCATCCTGATCATGCGCATCTAACTCTTCAGCAATTGGCGCTTTCTTAATCAGCTTGGCAACCTTTGAGGCTGTATCACTTGGCTTACGTTCAGGAGCAGGTTTGCCAGTATATTTCGAGAGTTGTTTTTCAACCTTATTTAACTGACGCTCAAGCGCACGTCTTTCAGTCTCGCTGGATTTGAGTGTCCTCTTAAGATCGGACGTTTCGGAGCGGACAGAGTTAACGCGCTCTTTCAGTCTTTTAATCTCATTTGACTTGTTCTCAATGGTTTGATCACGATCGGCAAGTTTTGCTATGGCTGATGTCAATCGCTTATTCAGGCCTTCTGCACGTGATTTCTCTTGCTCAAGCTCTTTTTCGATCTTCAGGGCCCGGTTTTCTAATTCAGATTGATTGTTGCGCAGTTTTGTATGTTCATTGCGCAGCGCATCGATCGTTGAACGAAGGTTTTCAGATTCAGTATCCTTGCTAGCAAGGTCAATTTTTTGCGAACCCACTTCTGTCGATAACCGGTTGGCCTTGTCTATAAGCGCGAGGATTTGCTCCTCTTTTTCCAGGTTCGCTTTTTGTGCTTCTTTCAAGTTTTGACGGGATTTCTCGAGTTTGTTTTCTTCAGACCTTAGGTTTGAACGCAGTTTCCCTGCATCTTCTTTAAGGCTATCCACATTGGCTTGCAGCTCTTGATTTTGGCTACGCATTTTAATGATTGTGTTTGATAAACGAGAAGAACCCGCTTTTTCCTCTGTGAGAATTTCGCGTTCTTTTTTAAGCTCTACGGATATACGTGCATTTTCCGCAGCGAAGACTGCGCGATCCATATCTTTTGCAGCTTTAATTTCAGCGGCATTCAATGGAACTGTTGCGCGCATGCGCCGTTCGGTCAGCTTGACCACTCGGCGATAAATTGCAGGCGCAATAACAAGGCCGAGCAATGCGGCCATTAAAAATCCTAGTGCAACAAATAATATGAGCTCAATCAATGCGCTCTGTTCCCAGCTTAAGTCTCAAAATGACACATTCTAATGATGTGTGGGGGCCATTAAACATAGCTTGTTGGTGTGAGCAAGCTTTGACTTAAATTATCGTTAAAATCGATCTGGGAAACCTGCTGGAATATGCTTTGTTCCAGCTTTTTATGGGATAAAGTGACCTAAAATGGGTTCCATGTCGGCTTGCTTGTTACTTTAAGATAACCAACATTGATACCTAAGCGCGCGCCAACGCCTGTACGAATAGGCACAAGCAAAACGTTCTGCCGGCGCATGACTGTCATTCCAAGACCTGCGACGACATAAGCTGAGCCGCTTACCCCGCCAAATCGACCATAGATACCTTCCACGCTTGGAAGATTATAAACCAGCATCATTGTGCGCGAACCTTCACCACCATAATCAAAACCGATGGATGGGCCTTGCCAGAAGGTCGAATGTTGACCAGCATTTTTAGTATAAAGCACACCTTCGCCGTAAGTTAAGCCGCCGACAACCGCACCTGATGCTTCTTGGCCCAAGACATAACCATTTGGCTGGCCGTAACTTGAGAACGCTTTTTCGATAAGCTTTGCAAGTGCGCCAGACGTTGATCCAAAGAAGCTGTGCCCGGCATCAACAATTTCTTGTGCTGTATAATATGTATCTCCACTGCTTTGAGCTTTTGCACCGCTCGTAGCAATAGAAAATAGTAAGAAGATTGCACACAGATATCTGCCAATTACATTTATAGGGGCTGAATACTGTTTCATCGGGGTCTCCACTTGAAAATCGACACTAAATACACTTATGAGCACATTTTTTTGGTTTAAAGCCATATTCGCGCAATCATGTTAATAAGCAGTTTACCAATTAAGGTTTCATTATGGCTAAGTTGTGAATCATTGTATTGTCCGTAATAAATTTGATTTAAACTTGTGTTTAAATCTTAGCACATTTCGCTATTGGAGCTGAATAATGTCAAAAAATCCTGTCCTAACGCTCGCTGGTCATGACCTAGCGGCTCTTTTATGTTCTCGCGTTTGTCATGATATTATATCGCCCGTTGGTGCCATTAATAATGGACTGGAACTTTTAGACGAAGGTGGTGCTGATGAAGATGCCATGGACTTGATTAGATCCAGCGCACTTAATGCATCAGTAAGGCTCAAATTTGCACGGCTCGCATTTGGTGCGTCAGGTTCTATTGGCGCGTCAATTGATACAGGCGAAGCTGAGCAGGCGATTAAGGACTTCGTGCAGACAGATGGTAAGACCGTCATCAACTGGCATGGTGCGCGCGCTATTGTGCCAAAAAACAAAGTCAAACTTTTGATGAACTTGTTCTTGATTGCATTCAGCGCCATTCCGCGTGGTGGAGAGATCGATATCTTTTTAGAAGACCTTGAGACAGCACCTCATTTTAGATTGGTATCTCGCGGTAAAATGATCCGCGTCCCGCCGAAATTCTTAGAATTGCATTCCGGTCAGACGGACGAGGCCATCGATGCCCATGCTGTTCAACCCTATTACACTGTTTTATTGGCTGAAGAAGCTGACCTTGAACTCGGCTGCGTGATGAACGCTGATGATGTGGTGTTTACTGCCAAATCTGCTTAAGTCTATTCCTAATTTTAAAAGCGCGGATTTCAGTGTGATGTCCGCGTTTTTTTGTAGATAGACTATTTATTTGTTGTGTGTTGCACAATTTCTAGACATGAGTGAATATGTCATTTTTTTCGATAAGTATCTGAAATTGTTAAGTAATTATATATTTTGTTAGTTTTAACTTACCAATTGTAAGCAGGATCAGGTAAGACATTATTAAGTCTGCTTGCTAACTGAAAATTTGTTTGCCTTTGTTATTCTGCTTGCCAGGATGAATAAATAAGGGGAATGAAATGCAAAGAATTATCGTTGTTGATGAATCTCCGGTGATCTGCAAAGTCGCAAAGCGGATTTTAACTGGATTTAACTTTATTGTTGTTGAATCTAACTCGTTGAGCCAAGTGCGTAATTATTGCGAAGCTGAGCTACCGGACATAATCGTGGTTGATTCAGACCTAGATGGCGCACTTGATTTAATCGCTGATATTAGAGCTATGGAAGGCGGTAAAGATATCCGCATCGTCTACAGTCTTGTTGAAGCTGATCTTAAACGAATGATGGCAGGTCGCCGATCTGGTGCGAGTGATTTCTTGTTAAAGCCATTTGATCGCACATCACTGTTTAACGTTTTTGGATCTATGAAGATGGCTGCTTAATCACCGATCTTGTGAGCGCAGCAAAAAACCCGCCATATTAGGCGGGTTTTATTGTATTAAGATTGAAATGATTTACGCGATGTCGCGTAGTTCATTTTCATCTGGCTCGCGAAGAACATAGCCTCGACCCCAAACGGTTTCGATGTAGTTTGTTCCGCCTGCTGCAGTTGCAAGTTTCTTACGTAGCTTACAAATAAATACGTCGATGATTTTAAGCTCTGGCTCATCCATGCCACCGTAAAGGTGGTTAAGGAACATTTCTTTGGTAAGGGTTGTGCCTTTACGCAATGAAAGTAGCTCAAGCATTTGGTATTCTTTACCAGTAAGGTGAACGCGTTGGCCACCAACTTCAACTGTTTTAGCGTCTAGGTTAACGATTAG
>CAJQOR010000212.1 GCA_905479965.1 uncultured Rhizobiaceae group bacterium
TTTGAATCTTTCATACCGGCTAAGTGCTGAATGGCGCCAGAGATACCAGCTGCAATATAAAGATCAGGTGCAACAACTTTACCTGTTTGGCCAACTTGCCAATCGTTCGGTGCGTAACCACTATCAACGGCTGCGCGGGACGCGCCAACCGCTGCACCAAGTTTATCAGCAACAGGAAGAATGACTTCTTCAAACTTCTCAGCGGAACCCAATGCACGACCACCTGAGATGATGATTTTCGCAGATGTAAGCTCAGGACGATCATTTTGAACAATCTTATCTTCAACAAATGAAGACAGACCTGAATTTCCTTGAGCTGCAACCGCTTCAACGCTTGCAGAGCCACCTTCTGCAGCATCTGCAAATGTAGCTGTGCGCACAGTGATAACTTTCGTTGCATCGGAAGATTTAACTGTTTGAATAGCGTTGCCTGCGTAAATTGGACGCTTGAAAGTATCTGCTGAAATCACATCCGTGATTTCTGAAATTTGCATAACGTCCAATAATGCTGCCACACGTGGCATGAAGTTTTTGCAAGATGCGGTGGCAGGCGCGATCACACAATCATAATCCCCAGCCATTGAAACAATCAAATCGGCCATTGGTTCTGCAAGTGCATTTGCATATTCATCGGAATCGGCGAGAAGAACTTTGCCAACACCTGCGAGTTTTGCAGCTGCATCTGCAACACCAGAGGCAGCTTTACCTGCAACAAGAATATGCACATCACCACCAATTTCAGAGGCAGCTGTGAGTGCTTTTGCAGTTTGATCGGAAAGAGCTGAATTATCGTGTTCAGCAACAAGAAGAGTAGTCATCATTCAGCTCCTTAAATTACGCCAGCTTCGTTTTTTAATTTATCGACAAGCTCGCTTACGGAGTTGAGAACAATACCTGCTTTACGTGCTTCTGGTTCTTCTGTAGTGACCACTTCCAAACGAGGTGCAATGTCAACGCCAAGATCAGCAACAGTTTTCTTATCAACTGGCTTCTTTTTGGCTTTCATAATGTTTGGCAAGGACGCATAGCGTGGCTCATTCAAACGAAGATCGGTTGTTACAACCATTGGCATTTTTAGCGAAACAACTTGCATGCCGCCATCAACTTCACGAGATACTTCTGCTGTATCACCATCGATTTTAATTTCTGATGCATAAGTTGCCTGAGACCAGCCAAGCAATGCAGATAGCACTTAGCCGGTATGAAAGATTCAAAGATCATCGTCGCGATCAACAAAGATGAAGAAGCACCTATCTTCCAAGTTGCTGATTACGGTCTTGTTGCAGACTTGTTTGATATTTTACCTGAACTTGAAAAAGCGCTCTAAGCTTATTTTTAAATTCAAACACCAATATATGGCTGGCAAATTCGTTTGCTGGCCATTTTTGTTGCCATAGAACAACCTCGGCATTGCATTTTTGCGGCGCAATATAAATTGCGCAAAACTCGATCATTATAAAGTGGACACCATCATGGCAATTGAAATCAAAACCGTCGGCATTATCGGAGCTGGGCAAATGGGCATCGGCATCGCGCATGTTTGCGCGCTATCTGGCTATAATGTGCTCATCCATGATGTATCATCTGAACAAATTGATAAAGCTCTTACCAGCATTGATAAAAACATGAGCCGTCAAGTTGCCAAAGAAAAACTAACTGAAGCGGATAAAGTCGCAGCACTCGCAAAAATTTCAGCAGCGCCTGATTTAGCGGCGTTTTCTGATTGCAATATGGCAATTGAAGCAGCGACAGAAAACGAAGGGGTCAAAAAGAAAATCTTTGAAACGCTTTGCCCTGTTTTAAAACCAGACGCGATACTTGCAACAAACACATCTTCGCTTTCCGTGACCCGTCTTGCCGCATCAACAGATCGCCCTGAACAATTTGTTGGTATTCACTTCTTTAACCCTGTCCCATTGATGAAGCTCGTCGAGCTGATCAAAGGTATTGCCACCAGTAATGAAACCTTCGATGCAGCCAATAATTTTGCAGTGTCTTTGGGAAAAAGTGTCACAGTTTCAGAAGATTTTCCGGGCTTTATTGTCAATCGGATTTTACTGCCGATGATCAACGAAGCCATTTACACACTGCATGAAGGTGTTGGGTCAATCCAATCCATTGACCAAGGTATGAAGCTTGGCACCAATCACCCGATGGGCCCATTTGAACTTGCAGATTTTATCGGTCTCGATACGTGTCTGTCTGTCATGCAAGTGTTGCATGATGGCTTGGCGGACACCAAATATCGCCCTTGCCCGCTTTTGGTCAAATATGTTGAAGCGGGCTGGCTTGGCCGCAAAACCGGCAAGGGCTTTTATGATTACAGTGGTGAAACACCTAAACCAACGCGTTGAATATACGAAGTAAAATTTGAGCCATAAGGAAGCATGATGGAGCAAATATGAAAGTTACCGGAAGCTGCCATTGTGGTGAGATACATTTTATGGCCAACGCTGACCCCTCAAAAACTCGGATCTGCCATTGTACGGATTGCCAGAAACTATCTGGATCACCTTTCCGGGTAGTGGTTCCGGTATCGGAAAATGACTTTAAAATGCTATCCGGTGAACCAAAAATCTATGTCAAAATATCAGAAAGCGGACATAAAAGACAGCAAGCTTTTTGCGCCTCGTGTGGAACTCCCATCTACGCCACGTCAAATGGATCAGGTCCCAAAAAATTGGGTATTCGCGTAGGAACCCTCAATGAGCGCGACAAATTTATACCGCAACGACAGTTCTGGACACAATCTGCCCTGAAATGGATAAAAGACATTTCAGGTCTGAAAGCTTTTGATCAACAATAATTCGTTGATCAGGTGTTTGATATATAAATTATTACTTGCTGTTCGACGCTATCGCCACATCAATGTAATTAAGCGCGTCTTGGCTCGACCAATGCGCAGGGCCATTCATGGAAGCTAGAATGTAACCATTTTCATCTACAAGCATGGTCACAGGCAAGCCAAAGGCTAAGCCCTCTTTTTTAAGTGCATTAAAAATACCCATAGAGCTATCTTGATAAAGCGGCAGATTATCTACACCAATCTCATTTAAAAAGCCTTCTGGCTTGTTGCGATCACCACGATCGATGTTGATGGTCACGACTTCAAAATCTGCTCCTTGTTTGGCGGTTTGCAGCTCGGATAAAGCCGGCATTTCTTCGCGACACGGCGCGCACCATGTTGCCCACAAGTTGACCAATGTCACCTTGCCCTTGAACATATCGATAGATTGGACATCACCATTTGGATCAATAAATTCATGCGCTGGCATTAATTTTGGTTCTTCAAGCGCAATCATCGCCGCAACATCACCTTGAGCGCTTTCACCTATTTCGCTGGCTCTTGCGATAACACGAGCACTTGCTTTTGTGCTTGCAGTGTTAATTGTATCATTGCCATACCCCCCCATCATCACGTATACCCCAGCCGCGACCAAACTAATTCCGCCAACCAATAAGATGGTTCCAAGAATTTTGGATTTGCGTTTACGATTACTTTGCTCAGTCATAAAAATTCTCCGAGGTCTTCAAAATGTCCGAAAACGAAAACAACAAATCGTCGAACAAAATGTGGGGCGGCCGTTTTGGCTCAGGGCCTGATGCTATTATGGAAGAGATCAACGCTTCCATTGGTTTTGATAAAAAGCTATATGCGCAAGACATTGAAGGTTCAATGGCTCATGCACAAATGCTGTCAGATAATAGCATAATTTCGACAGAAGATCGCGATAAAATCACTCACGGACTCAACACAATTTCGTCAGAAATTGAAAGTGGTCAGTTTGAGTTTTCTCGTGCACTTGAAGATATTCATATGAATATTGAAGCGCGCTTGCGCGAATTGATCGGACCCACTGCTGGACGTCTTCATACCGCCCGCTCGCGTAATGATCAGGTTGCACTTGATTTCCGCCTTTGGGTAAAAGCAGAACTTGGCAAAACAGCTAAATTATTAGAGCAGCTTATATCCGCATTTATCACGCGCGCCGAAGAGCACGCCGATACCGTCATGCCAGGCTTTACGCATTTGCAAACCGCCCAGCCTGTAACGTTCGGTCATCACTGTTTGGCATATGTTGAAATGTTCTATCGTGACT
>CAJQOR010000213.1 GCA_905479965.1 uncultured Rhizobiaceae group bacterium
CACAAAATCATTATCATGACGGATGCGGATGTTGATGGCGCGCATATTCGCACATTGCTTTTGACATTCTTCTTCCGTCAAATGCCTGAATTGATTGAACGTGGGCATTTATATATCGCGCAACCACCACTTTACAAAGTGGCGCGCGGTAAGTCCTCTCGCTATTTGAAAGATCAGGCAGCGCTTGAAGATTATTTAATTACATCCGGACTTGAAGAAGCCGCACTTGAAGCTGCCTCCGGGGAAGTACGTGCAGGGCTCGATCTGCGCTCTGTTGTGGATGATGCTTTGCGCCTACGTACATTGCTTGATGGTCTTCATTCTCGTTACAACAGATCATTGGTTGAACAGGCTGCTATTGCAGGGGCACTATCAGCAGAAACATTTGCTGACCCGACGCGAGCGAGCGCACTTGCTACCCAAGTCGCAGAACGCATGGATATGATTTCTGACGAAACCGAACGTGGCTGGAGCGGAAAAGTGACAGACACAGGTGGTCTGCTGCTCGAACGTGTTGTGCGCGGTGTCACCGAAATAGCACTTTTGGATGCAGCTCTTCTAGCCAGTCAAGATGCGCAGGCTATTCATCAGTTAAATGAACGGTTGAAAGATGTTTATGACGAACCAGCAACGCTAAGACGTAAAGCTGCTGTTGAAACCATTGGTGGCCCAATGGCGCTGCTTGAGAGCGTGTTCTCAATGGGCCGCAAAGGTTTGACCGATATCCAGCGTTATAAAGGCTTGGGCGAAATGAACGCTGACCAGCTTTGGGAAACAACACTTGATCCCAACGTTCGATCATTGTTGCAGGTTAAAATCCGCGATGCTGTTAATGCAGATGATCTGTTCTCACGGTTAATGGGTGATGAGGTGGAGCCACGCCGCGAGTTTATTCAAGACAACGCATTGAGCGTTGCCAATTTGGATATCTAATGCTCTTGTCGTTTGGATATAGACGCGAGGTCTTCTTGTGAGCGCGCAGCAAATATCCAATTTGGCGGAGTATACCGTTACAGAGATTTCTGGATCGATCAAAAAGACGGTCGAAACAGCATTTACCCATGTCCGGGTTCGTGGCGAAATTTCCGGGTTTCGCGGGCAGCATTCATCAGGACATGCATATTTTTCGATAAAAGACCAAAAAGCGCGGATGGATGCCGTGGTTTGGAAAGGTGTTTTTAACCGCCTTAAATTCAAACCCGAAGAAGGCATGGAGATGATTGCGACCGGGAAGATCACCACCTTCCCCGGCTCTTCCAAATATCAAATTGTTATTGAGCAACTTGAACCAGCTGGCGCGGGCGCTCTTATGGCGCTTCTTGAAGAACGCAAGAAAAAGCTTGCGGCAGAAGGGCTGTTTGACGCAAATCGCAAACAATTGCTTCCCTACCTCCCAAAAACAATTGGTGTTGTAACCTCACCAACAGGTGCAGTTATCCGCGATATTTTGCATCGGATATCCGATCGATTTCCGGTTCATGTCATTGTTTGGCCAGTGCGTGTGCAAGGGGACACAAGCGGCGATGAAGTTGCGGCTGCAATTAATGGGTTTAATGCGCTTGATGATGCCTCGGACATCAAAAAACCTGATCTGATTATAGTTGCCCGCGGCGGCGGTAGTTTGGAAGATCTATGGGGCTTTAATGATGAAGCGGTGATAAGAGCTGCCGACCAGTCAGATATTCCACTGATATCTGCGGTCGGTCATGAAACCGATTGGACACTTCTTGATCTCGTGGCTGATGAACGCGCGCCCACGCCGACAGGCGCTGCTGAAATGTCGGTTCCGGTGAAAGCCGATCTTGAAGCAAGTTTATCAAATTTATCGGCGCGTTTGCGCTCGGCGAGCTCCCGCAATATTGATCAAAGGCGCCAAAATTTCATTGCTCTATCTCGTGGACTGCCCTCGCTGGATAACCTTTTGGCGCTGCCGAGACGGCGTATCGATGAAGCCACAAGCAATTTATCAAAAGCCATTCATTTAAACACGATCAATAAACGTCGTGGGTTTGATTTGGCTGTCAATCGCCTCACACCTATTGCACTTCTAGCCGCTTTACGCGACCGCCATTCACGCGTGCAGCAAATGGGTCAACGTTTAAGTTCAAACTTTGAGCGGATCAGCAATCGTAAACGAACAAGCCTTGAGCGATTGGATCGCACACTTCAACCTGTACCATTGCAAATCTTACGCAGGATTGGCCAGAACCGTTCTCAGATTGATCAATATTCAGCACGCAACGATAATGCTGTTGCAAGCCTTTTCAGGCGGCTTTCGCAACAATTACAAGCCCAAGATCGGATGATGCAATCATTGGCTTATACCAATGTGCTCAAACGTGGATTTGCCCTTATTCGTGATGGCGGCAACACACCAATTACACTGGCGAGCGGTGTGAGCGATGGTCAGGCATTAAACATCCAATTTGCCGATGGATATGTAAATGCCAATGCAGCAGGTGAAGGTATATCCAAAGATGTGCCAACGGATAAACCTATTGAAGATAAGCCGGCTAAATTAGCAAAAAAGGTTTCAAAACCTAAGGCACCTTCTAAAGATCAAGGGTCCTTGTTTTAAAAGGCTCTTATTCGGAACCATCGCTTAACATTCTCATTAGCTCATCGCACTTCAGCACAGTTGCAAACTCACCATTTAAACTCGCCAATGCGGTGTCATGAATAAGGTCTGCAGGATAAACTGTTTTGTTATCCACCCCTGTCTTATCAAAGGTTGCGGTCGCATCTGAAATTAAGAAAACCTCGTATCCATAATTTCCTGCCATCCTTGTTGTGGTCGATACGCAATGGTCTGTTGTTAAACCTATGACAACGAGTGATGAGACATTTTTCTCATCTAATACGGTCTTCAAATCAGTTCCAATAAACGCGCTATTGACGTTCTTCTCGACAATTAATTCACCGGTAATTGGCATTGCATGCTCGTTAAACTCATGCCCGTCTTGGCTTGGGTGGAGTGCAGACTTTGGATCGGTTGACGCGTGTTTGACATGGATGACTGGAAATTTACGATCACGCCAATGCGCGATAAGCTTGCCGCATATTTCTTCGGCATTGTTATTGTTTCGCTTACCGCCCCATAACGTTTCATCCAAAAACCCTTTTTGGACATCAATGACCAATAAGGTCGGGCATTTATCATCAAAAGACTGCATGGCAGCTTATCCTACCTTTATTTTACAAATTCACCGTAATGAGACAGATGAGGTTCTGTTGTGTCAAAAACTTCGATATTTTTAAAAGGTTCCGCCAGTGATTGGCCGCGATAGAACGGCATATAGGCACGAAACCCGGCTTTTTGCGAAGCTAATTTTAATTTATCCTGCCCCCAGAATGTGACATGACGCTCTGGACCTTCTGGATTAAAATCAATCGACACACCTCGTTTGGCGCATAGTTTATGAAACTTTTCAGCGCTAAATTTGCTTTCAATTGCGATCTCAATCATTTCATTATCCGGCAAAGTATTTGAATTCCACAAAACACTAGACGCAGCTAACAAAATCACTTTGTGTTTTGTCTCCAGTGGAACGGCATTTTGATCAAATAAAATTTTCGCGAAATTAAAACTCTCCTGCGTCGTTGGAACAGCGATACGCATGATCCCACCTGGCTTTAGAATACGTACACATTCCTTAAGAAAGATATGTGTCTTTTCTTCGGTGAGATGTTCGAGCGTGTGCGCACAATAAATGAGGCTTGCACTATCATCAGCGATATCAAGTTCTAAATTGTCCTGACACAAATCAATTGCGGTGAAATCTTCCCCTACCTTACCCTGAATAGCTTGGTAGAAGTCACTATTACCTGGATAATCAAAGTTTTGCCAACGCGGATGATGAAACGCGCCAGATCCGAAATTATAGAACGTGTCTTGATCGGTATAACTTGAATACAGCTTCTTATCGTTGTTGGATGAAAAAAATGTCAGGCTTGTATCATAGCGATTGATCGCTGCACCAAGACCAAATTTGTAGAGTTTTTTATTGACGAATTTCACCAGTTTCGGGGCAAATTTTGATCCAGCGATACGCGCAAATGTGATCTTGATTGAACCAATAGAGTTGATACGAAGCGATCTATGGCCCACCACGTCTAAATCTGGAATGTTGAGTTCGGTAGATTTGACCATGATGCACCCTTAACGCTTGAATGTCGTGTTAAACTGACAGGAAGTCTATTCCCACTCAATTGTGCCTGGAGGCTTTGACGTCACATCATAAACAACGCGATTGATACCGCGAATTTCATTGATGATGCGTGTTGCAGCTTTACCTAAAAACGCCATATCGTATGGATAGAAATCAGCTGTCATACCGTCAACGGAGGTAACCGCTCTTAAAGCACACACAAATTCATATGTACGGCCATCGCCCATCACACCGACGGTTTGTACTGGTAGCAAAACAGCAAAGGCCTGCCAGATCTCATCATAAAGACCAGCTTTTCTGATCTCATCGAGATAAATCGCGTCAGCTTCTCGTAAAATCTCAAGCTTATCGCGAGTGATGCCGCCCGGGCATCTGATCGCCAAACCAGGGCCTGGGAACGGGTGACGTCCGATGAAAGACTGTGGCAATCCCAATTCCAAGCCCAAAGCGCGCACTTCATCTTTGAACAACTCGCGAAGCGGTTCGACAAGCTGCATATTCATGCGCTCTGGCAATCCACCCACATTATGGTGCGACTTAATCGTAACAGATGGGCCACCGCTATAAGATACACTTTCGATCACATCCGGATATAACGTGCCTTGCGCAAGGAAGTCTGCACCGCCTAATTTTCCTGCTTCTTCTTCAAACAATTCAATAAATAAGCGGCCGATCGTTTTACGTTTTGTCTCAGGATCAGATTCGCCTTCAAGTGCTGAAATAAACGTTTCGGATGCGTCACAATGTAGTAATTTTAGGTCTGGATAATGCTCACTAAACATTGCGACCACGTCACGTGCTTCATCCTTACGCATCAAACCATGGTCGACCAAAATACATGTGAGTTGTGTGCCAACAGCTTCGTGGATCAATAGCGCGGCTACGGATGAATCTACCCCGCCAGATAACGCACAAATGACTTTCTTATCGCCAACTTGTTCGCGAATAGCGCTAACAGCGCGTTCGCGATAAGCAGACATGTTCCAGTCGCCTTGAAG
>CAJQOR010000214.1 GCA_905479965.1 uncultured Rhizobiaceae group bacterium
CTACGCGTTGAATATCTTCAATGCGAACACGCTTTGGCTCGCCTGTATTAACAAGATGCCCAAGCAAAGCGTCAACACGTTCAATGTCCAAATCAGGCTCAAAGCTACGACGGAACATAAGTTGGTTAAACGCACCTTCCAATTCGCGGCCACTCGTTGTGATAGTATTTGCGACATGCGTTAAGATAGCTTCAGGAATATCAAGGCTTGGATCACTCTGCTGAGCAACTTCCAAGCGGTTTTTTAAAATGCGCAAGCGCATTTCATAATCTGGCGCTTCAATCTCGATGGCGACACCACCTTGCAGGCGGGAGCGAACTCGAGGATCGAGTGATTCTAGCTCCCAAGGCGCTCTGTCCGCAGCCACAACAACTTGCTTGGCAGAATCAAGCAACATGTTTAGCAAGTGACAAAACTCATTCTGGATGGATTTACCCTGCAAGAACTGCATGTCGTCAATGATCAAAAGATCAATGTCGCGGAGTGATTCTTTAAAGGACAATGCGTCTTTGTCGCGAATAGCGGACGCAAAACGCCACATGAAATATTCAGCGGTGAGATAGACAACACGAGTTGATGGGTTGTTTTGGCTCGCAGCCGCTGCGATGGATTGCAATAGATGTGTTTTACCCAAACCAACATTACTATGAATGAAGAGCGGGTTAAATCGAATAGCACCCAAGCCTGATTCAGAGATCGTTTTAGCTGCAGCAAGCGCTACGCGGTTGGACGCGCCTTCGATATAAGTGGAGAAACCAAAACGATTATCAAGCGGAGAACCAATGACTTTTGCATTGGAAACATCACTGCGTTTGATCGAGCTTTTTTGATCGAGTGCGAACATGCGATTGGGAGAGGCATTATGAGCATCATCTGCACGCGATGCAGGGCCTTTAAGCTGCTTGGGTGTAGCATCTGTATCAGAGACCATGTTTGCCGTTGGAATGCGCGTTGCTGAGCGGACAACGATCTCAACTTTCATGATCGCATCATCCTCGGTTTGAAACAACTCAGTGATAACATCAAGATACTTATTGTTGATCCAAGACTTTAAAAAAGTTGTTGGGACGGAGAGGCGATAGACATTGCGGGAGGCGGAATGAAGTTTCAAACGACCAAACCAGCTGGTATAGACTTCTTGACCAACCTTTGCCTTTAAACGTTTTTGTACGCGCTCGAAGTTTTTGGTTGCATCTTCAATCGAAGTTTCGCCTACTGGTAAAGATGACACTGACGCTGTTACCGTATTGTTTTCCATTTGGAAGTTAGCGTTGAGTTCCTGCCAACTATTTCCATCGCGCTTGGTCATCATGTCCAATTTTATCCCCTCGTTACCCTTTTAAATCGCAGCCACATGCATCGGATTTGATTAAAATTTTCATTTTAAATCCGCAACTGATTGTTTTGTTTATCATTATTTAAGTCAAAGGCATGGATGCCATCCAACAAATTAGACAATAAACAACCCACCAGACGCACCATGGCCCAGATACTACAAATACTCATTACTATAAATTGCACATAAGAATAATGTGCGATTAAAACCCCCGAAGGACTAGCTTTCAGACACGAGATGTATTTCGCCGCCAGACTTCCCCTCAAAATTTCTAACTCTATTTATGCAGGATGGGGCGAGAATTTCAAGCTCCAAAATTTACGAAATTTTAAGATTTGGGCCTTGACTCGTGTCTAAATTGGGCGCTGGCCTCGGGTAGAAATTTCTAGCTTATTGGATTCATTGAGAATTAATTTTTTTAACCAAAAATTTGCAATATGAACTTTTTTTGACAATTTTTTGACAATCAAATTTGTGGTTAAAATGATGCACTATTCTTAGCATTTATCGCTATAGTACTTATTCTATAGACTATAGATTCTCATCGATGACTTTTTGGTTGCCGAGAAATTTGGTATTTATACGGCGTTTTAAGACGGCGGTTTACACTGAGATTGGCATCATGAAAAAAAATCTGCTGCAGCAAATTATTCCAATCCAAAAAAATCAATACTCCCATCCAAGGACGGGACACTCCAACACAAAAACCCGACACATGGCCGGGTTAAGTGTAACGAAATAGATGAAGCTTCTGATTAAGCAGAAACTGCTTTCACGCGTGCAGCAAGTCTAGAGATCTTGCGAGACACTGTGTTGGCGTGCATAACGCCTCTGCTTGCAGCGCGCATCAATTCAGGCTGTGCGGCACGAAGTGCATCGCTTGCAGCTTTTTGATCGCCTGAAGCAATTGCTTCTTCAACTTTGCGGATGAAACCACGAACACGTGTGCGACGTGATTTGTTAACTTCTGTGCGAGCTGCAATTTTGCGAGTTGCTTTTTTCGCAGATGTTGTATTAGCCATAAAATTCTCTCATTCAAAACAAGCTTTCGCAAAGGCTAAAGTGCCTTAGCACGTGACATCTTAACGAAAGCAAGAATTAGGTGATGGTCTGAACCCATCTCTTCATCGCTGGCGTATAGCGGGTCAGAGGAAAAAGGTCAATCTGCAAAAGCAATTTTTTTAAGAATCACGTCTGACATTTGGGACAATAAAAGCTTGATCGGCCACTTTGGGTGATCCTTGCAATCACACCGCTGCAGTTTTCATGCTGACAATTCTTATCCTCTTGGCCATAAGCGTTAAACTGATGTTGAAAATAGCCCATCTTTCCATCTGTTTGAATGTGATCGTTTAAAGTTGATCCGCCCGCTTTGATGGCGTCAGCGATAACGTTATGAATATGTGTTGTGAGCAAAGAAAGCTTGGCGCTTGGTTTGCCGGCTTTTGTCACAAGGGTTGATGCTTTACGTTGTGGCGATATCCGCGCCCGCCATAAAGCTTCGCATACATATATGTTGCCCAATCCAGCGATAATTTTCTGATCAAGCAGAACGGATTTCATGGGTGCATTTTTAGATTTAAGCTTTTGCGCTAAATATTCAGCGCTGACGCCGTTTCCGGTTGGCTCAGGTCCCATGTCTTTAAAATAAGCGTGTTCATCTAATTCATGAAGCGGGATGAGCAGCATGAAACCAAACCGTCTGGGATCATTGTATATAACCCTAGCATTGTGGCCGTTGTTATTGAGATAAAAAACAAAGTGGTCATGTTTGCCGTCTTTTGATTTTTCGTGGGCGAACTGGCCGGGTTGTTGGTCATTCTCATCATCGATAATTCTAAAAGAACCGGACATACCAAGGTGGGAAACAATTGTTAGCCCATTATCAAGTACGAAAATGAGGTATTTTGAGCGGCGTTTGATATCGGTGATTTTGCAGTTTTTGATACGTGCGACAAAATCGGCACTAAAGGGAAAGCGCAGATCAGGCCGATTTTGATCAGCATCGATAATTGTTGCGCCATGCATAATGGGTTCAAGGCCACGTCGGACAGTTTCGACTTCAGGTAATTCAGGCATGTGATCTCCATCATATGGCCGACATGTATCAGGCTTTGGGTTGAATTATTGGCTTAAATTGCAGATAAAAAAATTTAAGGTCTGGATTCAATTGTCACATAGTGCTTTTCACTCAGATACACTATATCTATATCAAGAAATAAGTATTTGGTGAGCAAAGAGGTTTACATGTCCACAGACCGAATTTCAACAGATGGCGGCATGCAAACGTCCTATGGGTTTCAATCTGTAAACGAGGGCGAAAAACAAACGCTGGTGAATGACGTTTTCCATAAAGTCGCCAAGCGTTATGACATTATGAATGATGTGATGTCCGGTGGTTTACATCGTGTTTGGAAAGACGCAATGATCACAACGCTCAATCCACGCAAAGATCCCGGCTTTAGGTTTTTAGATGTGGCGGGTGGCACAGGCGATATCGCGTTTCGTATCGTCAAAGCGTCAAATAATCAGGCAAATGGTGTCGTGCTCGATATCAATGGATCAATGCTTTCGGTTGGTGAAGAGCGCGCTGAAAAGCAAAATCTAGCGAATAATCTTGAATTTGTAGAAGCAAACGCTGAAGAGCTGCCATTTGAAGATAATAGCTTTGATGCCTACACGATTGCCTTTGGTATTCGAAACGTGCCGGACATCGATAAGGCACTTCGTGAAGCTTACCGCGTGTTAAAACGCGGTGGACGTTTACTAGTGCTTGAATTTTCAGAGGTTGATGTTCCAATTTTGGATAAGGTTTATGATGCTTGGTCATTCAATGCTATTCCAAAATTTGGTGGTGTGATCACTGGTGATCAGGAGCCCTATCAATATTTGGTGGAATCAATTCGTAAGTTCCCCAATCAAGATGATTTTGCAGCAATGATAACCCGCGCTGGTTTTGGTAATGTGTCTTATAGAAACTATACTGGTGGCATTGCAGCTCAGCACTCAGGCTGGAAGATCTAAATGGCGTCCATCGTGACATATTTCCGTCTCGCCCGAGATGGTTGGGTGCTCGTGCGCGAAGGTGTGCTATCTGAGCTTCTAACTGAAGACATGGGTCCAGAAGCTAAATGGCTGGGTCGTGCAGCGGGCGTATTTGCCAGACGTCGCAAAAAGAAGGCTGAGCGCAGTGATCGTTTGGCAAAAGGGGTTGGTAAGCTCGGTCCGTCATATGTCAAACTTGGTCAGTTTTTAGCAACGCGTCCTGATGTTGTGGGCGCAGATATTGCAGCTGATCTGGGTTTGTTACAGGATCAAATGTCATCATTCCCGCAAGTGCAATCCATTGAAGCAATTGAAGGCTCATTGGGGCGTAAGATTGATGATTTGTTTGTCTCAATTGATGAACCGATTGCAGCGGCATCTGTTGCGCAAGTTCATCCTGCAAAAATTGATGACAATGGCTTTGAGAAAAAGGTGGCTGTTAAGGTCATCCGGCCTGGTGTGCGAAAGCGCTTCAAACATGATTTAGAAGTATTTTATCTTGTTTCTGAATTGCAGGAAAAATTCATTCCGTCTGCACGTCGTTTAAAGCCCGTTGAAGTCACCCGTACTTTAGAGCAGACGACCAAAATCGAAATGGATTTGCGTTTAGAGGCAGCGGCGCTATCGGAGATTTCAC
>CAJQOR010000215.1 GCA_905479965.1 uncultured Rhizobiaceae group bacterium
CACTAGTGCACAAAGTTTCCACAACCCGCGATGGCGCGCCTGGAGAAAGCCGAACCATTGTCGTCAAACGTGATGATGAGGCGGGAGCGAATACATCGCCTGCTGCGGCTGAAATGCGTTTTACGCGGTTTTTCAATAATACGCCAATGGCAATTTCTTCAATTGATTCTGAAGGGAAAATTCTGCGAACCAATGCTCCCTTCTTGAAGATGTTTGATGGAATTGTCAGCCGATTAGATATAGAAAAAGGTGTGCAGCTAGAAACTCTCTTTCGAGAGGAAGATATCCATTCTTACAAAGAGTGTTTGGAAAAAGCTGGTGATAAACAAGGTAATATTCCTCCCTTTGATGCGCGTCACCCGAAAGATGATGAGCGTTTTTTCCGCTTTTACGTTAATGCAGTGATCGAGCAAGGTGATGAAACCGCGCGTGACAAGGCCATCATCTATGTCGTTGAAACCACCGAGCAAAAAGCCTTTGAATCGCAAATGGCACAAACGCAAAAAATGAATGCGGTTGGCACCCTGGCTGGTGGTATAGCGCATGACTTTAATAACGTTTTGACCGCAATTTTGTTGTCGTCAGATCATTTACTGTTGTCATCGCGTCCAGCAGATAGCGATTTTGCTGATCTCATGGAAATTAAGCGGAACGCAAATCGCGCCGCGGTTTTGGTGCGTCAGTTACTTGCGTTCTCTCGGAAGCAGACAATGCGTCCATCTGTATTATCAATGACAGATGTTGTTGGCGACTTACGCATGTTGGTGGATCGATTAACTGGTACGGATGTTAAGCTTGATGTTGAATTTGGCAAAGATGTTTGGGCTGTTAAGACTGATTTGGGTCAGTTTGAACAAGTTCTAGTCAATCTTGCAGTTAATGCGCGCGATGCGATGCCAGAGGGTGGTGCGGTTACCATTCGCACCAGCAATGTTGAAGAAGCTGAGATTAAAGAGCTGAATTATCGCGGTATGACGGAAGGTGATTTTGTCTTAGTGGAAGTAGAGGATCAGGGCACAGGCATTGAGCCGGAAGTCTTAGAGCAGATATTCGAACCATTCTTTACGACAAAAGACGTGGGTAAAGGAACCGGACTTGGCCTTTCAATGGTCTATGGCATCGTCAAACAATCTGGTGGCTTTATCTATACTGAATCTGAAGTTGGTAAAGGAACGACTTTCAAAATATTCTTGCCGCGCCATATTGAAGAGATCGACGAGACTGAAAATGATGCGGCAACACAGAACACAGGCAATGTTATAAAATTAGAAGCTGCTGGGAGCAAGAAGACATCTGAATCTGCAGATCTAACTGGTGATTCAGCTGTTGTCTTGCTGGTGGAAGATGAAGAAGCCGTCCGACGCGGTGGCAAGCGCATGCTTGAAACGCGGGGCTATGAAGTTCACGAAGCCGGAACTGGCGTTGAAGCGCTGGAAATTTTAGAAGAACTGAACGGTGAGATTGATATTGTCGTATCTGACGTTGTGATGCCAGAAATGGACGGACCGACACTTTTGCGCGAATTACGGAAAGACTATCCAGATATCAAGTTCATCTTCGTATCTGGTTATGCAGAAGACGCTTTTGCTAAAAACTTGCCTGAAGGAGCCAAATTTGGCTTCCTTCCAAAGCCATTTTCGCTGAAACAGCTCGCAACTGCTGTTCGGGACATGCTTGATAATTAAAATTGTATCTGTTTGTATGCATACATAAAGAATTAGTTCATCTTAATGCCTTATTTGAAGGTAATAGGTGATCCCAAACAAATTCTATGAAGGGGAATTTTATGAAAGCCCAGATTATATCGGCTCTTATTGCAGGCGCAGTTCTAGCCTCATGTACAACGACTGACCCGTTCACTGGTCAGCAAAAGGTCAACAATACAACAAAAGGCGCAGCCCTTGGTGCAGCAGCTGGTGCAGGTCTTGGACTACTTGCTGGTGGTGATGATCGCAAAAATGCGCTGATTGGCGCTGGTATTGGTCTTCTTGCTGGTGGTGCAATTGGCGGCTATATGGACCAACAAGAAGCTGAGCTTCGCGCGCAACTTCAAGGAACTGGTGTGACTGTGACCCGTAATGGCAACCAGATCATCTTAAACATGCCGTCAAATATCACATTTGATGTTGGCCAATCTGCTATTAAACCTGCATTTGTTGAAACGCTTCGCGGTGTTGCTATCGTTGTGAACAAGTTCAACAAGACATTGGTTGATGTTTACGGACATACAGATTCAACGGGTGAAGATCAGTATAACCTGACGCTTTCAACACAGCGTGCTCAGTCTGTTGCGGGATATCTATCTCAATCTGGCATTGATGCACGTCGCTTCCGTACACTTGGATTTGGCGAAACACGTCCGATTGCTGATAACGGAACAGACGCGGGTCGCGCTGCTAACCGTCGTGTAGAAATTCAACTTTCACCACTTTCGTAATCGGTAAGAATTCTCGACTTTAAAATATAACCCCGGTGGTCAATTGATCACCGGGGTTTTTATTTATGTATGGATTATGTTTAAAAGTGAGGGCGCTAGAGCGCGCATGCAATTTGCGCCGCGACGATCGCATTATTGCGAACTAGCGCAATATTTGTTTCTAGGCTTTTACCATCTGTAAGCTCGAAAATGTGCGCCAGCAAAAATGGTGTTACATCCTTGCCGGATACGTTTTGATCATTGGCTTCTTTTAGTGCCTGTTTGATAAAGCCGCTCATCTCGCTTTGAGGGATTTCCGCTTTTTGTGGAACAGGATTTCCAACCAATAGCCCACCATGATCTTGGAACAATCGGCGTGCATGTTCGAAATTTGCTATTTCCTCTGCATTTTCTGCGCGCAAGGGCGATGCATGGTCTGATTTTGATGACCAGAATGCTGGAAATTCATCTTGCCCAAGCGTGACAACCGGTACACCGTTTGTTTCTAATACTTCAAGTGTTTTGGGAACATCCAAAATTGCTTTTGCGCCAGCAGCTACGACGATTACCGGTGTTCTTGCTAGTTCTTGCAAGTCTGCTGAGATATCAAAGCTATCGCTTGCGCCTTGGTGAACGCCACCAATACCGCCTGTTGCAAACACAGAAATTCCAGCCTGATGTGCAGCCATCATTGTAGCTGCAACTGTAGTCGCCCCGGTTTTACCTTGCGCAATCGCAAATGCGAAATCAGCGCGCGATAGCTTCATTGCATCAGGTGTTTGCGCTAGTATTTCAATCATTTCTTTCTCAAGGCCAACATGCAATTTACCATCCATAACAGCAATTGTGGCAGGCGTTGCGCCATGATCTCGAATGAGCTGCTCGACGCCTGTTGCCATTTCATAATTGCCAGGCCAAGGCATGCCATGGGTGATGATGGTGGATTCAAGCGCGACAATGGGTGCATTTTTTGAACGTGCGTCGGCAACTTCCGCGCTATAGATGATATCCAATTGAGTTTGCATGTG
>CAJQOR010000216.1 GCA_905479965.1 uncultured Rhizobiaceae group bacterium
CTTATGATGCGCCAAATCATTTTGGTGTGACGGGATTGCGCTTGCAAGGATTTGAAAAGGGTGGACCTGAAAATCAATGGATTGGGCTAAGTCAGTTTCTACCCAATGGTGGTGCAGGTCCAGATTCTACACCATTTGAAAAAGTCTATGTCGTTCTCGATGGTGAAATGACAGTCATTATAGATGACGAAGAAACCGTTCTTAAAAAATACGACAGCTGTACGATTGCGCCCAACGAAGTGCGTAAAGTTGAAAATCGTTCGAACCTAGTATGTACCATGCTGGTTGTTATTCCATATCCTCCGGAGGCTTAAGATGAGCATTACTGATCCACTTTCCATGTTTGATATCAAGGGCAAAGTTGCTCTTATCACAGGTGCATCTGGTGCATTTGGTATGGTTGCAGCACGCGTTTTAGCTGGCGCTGGATGTAAGCTTGCGCTTGCAGCTGGTTCAAAAGATGCTCTATCTGAAATTGCCCAAGAATGCCGGGATGCAGGTGCGGAAGTATTAGAGATTAATGCACGCCCCAGCGATGCTGATGCATGTGCTGATATGATTGCGCAAACGGCAAAAACACTTGGTTCGCTGGATATTTTAGTTGTTGCGTCTGGTATGAATAAAGTTGCCATGATCGATGAGATGGAGCCTGAAACATTTACATCCGTGATTGATGCCAATGTCACGCAAAGCTGGCTTATCTCCCAAGCAGCAACGCGACAAATGAAAGCGCAAGGAAAGGGCGGCAAAATTGTTCTTGTCTCGTCAGCGAGGGGGCTACTTGGTCACCCAGCGGGCTACACAGCATATTGCGCGTCGAAGGCTGCGGTTGACGGAATTACGAAAGCCTTGGGTTGTGAGCTTGGGCCGACTGGCATCACTGTCAATGCGATTGCCCCAACGGTATTTCGATCTCCACTCACATCATGGATGTTTGAAGATACAGAGAAAGCAAAAGCCGTTCGTTCTGGGTTTTTGGCGCGTGTGCCAAAAGGGCGTTTGGGTGAACCTGAGGACCTCTCAGGTCCATTATTGTTCTTAGCATCCAAAGCATCGGAATTTTACACCGGGCATATTTTATATGCAGATGGCGGATATACGGCAGGTTAATGATGACCAATATCTATAATATTGCAATTATTGGTGCCGGGTTGATGGGGCATGGAATTGCCTTAACATTAGCACGCGCCGGGCATAGTGTTATAATTTATGATCCTATGGAAGATGCACGCAATAGTGTGCATGCGCGTATCGCAAATAGCATGGACCTCATGGGACTTGAGCCGAATGAAACCGCTCATGCAATTACAAAAATCTCAACACGTGATTCGATTGCAAGTAGCGTCCGACGTGCTGATATCGTTTTTGAAGCTGCACCTGAAAAGTTGGAATTGAAGCAATCTATTTTTGCTGAAATTGAAACACATGCACCCAAGATATGTATTTTAGCTTCCAATACATCCGTTATGCCAATTACAAAAATTATGTCGCAACTGCGTCATAAGTCTCGTGCGCTTGGAACCCATTGGTGGAACCCACCGCATATGATCCCGTTGGTGGAAGTTATCAATACCAAATGGACGGATCAGCGCGTATCTGACCAAATGATGGAACTGCTTAAACATATAGGTAAGACGCCTGTTTTGGTTAAAAAAGATGTACCAGGTTTTATTGGCAATCGTTTGCAGCATGCGCTTTGGCGTGAAGCGATTAGTTTAGTTGAAAACGGTATCTGCGATGCGCAAGCGGTTGATACAGTCGTAAAATCAAGTTTTGGGCGCAGGCTATCTGTTTTAGGCCCGCTTGAAAATGCTGACTTAGTCGGCACGGATTTGACCCTCGATATTCACAATAATGTTCTGTTTGATCTGGAGAGCGAGCAAAAGTCATCGCCATATCTTAAGGCGTTGGTGGAAGAGGGCAAACTTGGCATGAAATCAGGAGAGGGATTTCAGTCATGGTCAGAAGCAGAAGCTGCGGAAGTACGCGAGCGTGTTGCCAGCCATCTTAAAAAATTGGATGGGATTTTAACCGAATAGTTTTTTTGAGTTTTAAAAGGGAGAAGGAAATGAAAAAGAATAAACTGAGTGTGTCAAATAGTGTGACACGTCGTAAATTTATCACAGCCAGCGCTGGAATTCTCGCAGCGCCCGCTATTTTAAATATCACGAAAGCCTATGCTGCAAATCCAACCCTTAAAATTGGACATGTCAGCCCACGCACCGGCCCTCTTGCTGGTTTTGCAGAAGCTGATGATTATGTGTTGGAGGCAATTGCAAAAACATTTGCTGGAGGGCTCGAAAACAACGGAAAACCTTGGAATATTGAGATCATCTCAAAAGATGGTCAATCTAACCCGAACCGCGCTGCAGAAGTTGCAGCTGATCTTATTTTAAGCGATGAAGTCGACATTATGGTCGCTGCATCTACGCCAGAGATTGTTAATCCGGTTTCAGATCAGTGCGAATTAAACGAAGTGCCATGTATTACAACAGATTGTCCATGGCAGCCATATTTCTTCGGTCGCAATGGCGTTCCAGGGACGGGTTTTGAAAACACATACCACTTTTTCTGGGGGTTGGAAGATGTTATCGGTGCATTCCTTGCGATGTGGGATAAAAGTGGCGCTAAGAAAACCGTTGGAGGTTTATTCCCAAATGATGCAGATGGCAACGCATGGGGTGATGCGGAACTTGGATTACCAAAACCGCTTGCAGCTGCAG
>CAJQOR010000217.1 GCA_905479965.1 uncultured Rhizobiaceae group bacterium
TAACGATAAACTCCACCGTGATCCAAATCTGTCGCTATGGACATTGTCACGTCATATTGGCGCCTCCCCCAATTATGTGTCCCAGACGCTCAATGAAGTTATTGGCGAAAGCTTCTTTGATTTTGTCAATGGCTATCGTATTGCAGAGGCGATGACGCGTTTAACATCAACCACTGATAACGTTCTCGATATCACATATGATGTGGGCTTTAATGCGCGATCTTCATTCTACAACGCATTTAAACGCGTTGTCGGCCAAACCCCAACGGTTTATCGAAAAAATAATGTCTCACCGTAGCGGCTTGGACGACATCAACTGTTGTATACGCCATAGCAAGACCTGACTGTTTTAAACAGCAAAACCAATATCAACGCATCCGCATTCCATCAGATTATGACAATCGCCAGAGGATTTAGCATCCTTAGATTTTCGCAATTTATGGCGTTCATTTGAACATAACAGCTGCGAGGTGCGATCGTTTTAAGAAAGTAATTTGAATGAAAAGATACCCAATTATACTACTTCTTGGTCTGGCAGCATGCGCATCACCTGTCGAGATCTCAGCGCGAAAACAGATCGATGACGCCTGCATTGCAGGCAACCTTCAGGCATGTGAGGCTGTGGAAAGGCGTGCAGCTGCTGAAAGTCAGGCCCTTGCGACTGCTTTTCCAACAAAACTGTAAACTTACGAATGGTTTGAGCGGTAGCAATGAGGCAAAGTGCTCACCTGCCACCGCTCTACTATTAGCTCTGTCTGCATTGTCTTTTTTTTAGCAATTCAAAACATTGACGGAAATAAAGTGCTGTTATGTTAGTTCAGCGCAGGCTATTTAGCATTAGCTAAGACCGTTATTTGCCTTCCCTCAAACCAATCATGGTCGCGCTCAAGATAATCAGCGCAACGCCTAAATATTGGGTGATTGAGAGGATTTCACCCACAAAGAATACTGCTAGTATCGTGGCAACCAGTGGTTCAACGGTGGTGATAACCGTCGCGGTAGAGGCTGAAATACGCTTCAGGCCGCGCATGTAAAAAAAGTTTATCAAAATTGTCCCAAACCAGCCCACAGCAAAAAACGAACCCCAGATTTTAAACTCTGAATTTTGCGATAATTGTGTGAGCGCCTGCCAAGTTTGAGGGAATAGTAAAAGCGCTGGAACACCAATTGTAAATGCAGAAAAGAGCAATTGCGTCGCGCTTAATCTGCTTAAAGCCGCTTTGCCTAAAACTGCAAAAATCGCGTAACCGACAGCCGAGCCGAACCCAAAGATTAATCCGAAAATCGATAGGTTAATCTCGCTGCCTTGCGCATTTAGTATAAAGACCACACCAAGCACAGCGCAAAAGGCTAAGCCCCATCGCAGCCAATCTGATTGCTCACCTAGAAACAGTTTAGCTAATATCATCACCCATATGGGCGCTGTGTATAAAAGCGCTACGGCGAGCGTGATCCCCAAATATTCTGTTGCGATGAAGAAGAACATGTTGAAACCGAACACACCTGCAAGTGAATGCGGTAGGAGCAGTTTCCAATTGGCCCGCATGAGCTGTAATGTCCCGCGGAAAAACAACGGATAAAATGCCAATAACGTAAGTGATGTTATTAGCATACGTATTGCAGCAACTTGAAAACCTGTGAATCCAGCTTCGTTCAGAATTAATCCGAAGGTGCCCAAAGTGCCAGCCAAAGCCGCACCAATTGCGACCATGATAACGCCAACGTTCATGGCATGACCAAAGCAACAGCAAGGCCTGCAAATATCACCAATCCAACTTTTCCGTTGAACTTAAACAAACGCAAGCACTGATCAGGATTATCAATGTCAAGCACTTTGATCTGCCAGATGAAAAGACCCATCACAAATACAAGCGTCACAAAAGCGATGAGCGGCATGGAAGAGATGTAAAAGGCAAGTGCCAAGAAAGCGAGCGTCGCTCCGTATAATCCAACAAGCCATATTTTGGTATTCTCAGCAAACAGTCTCGCCGTTGATCGAACGCCAATGAGCGCATCATCCTCGCGGTCTTGATGAGCGTAGATCGTGTCATACCCAATCGTCCAAACAATAGCTGCAAGATAAAGGCTAAATGATGCCCAGCTCACTTCAGAGAAGACTGCCGACCATCCGATAAATGCGCCCCATGAGAATGCCAACCCTAGGAAGAGTTGCGGCCAATCTGTAAAGCGTTTTGCAAACGGATATATCGCGACAACTACAAGCGAAGCGATTGCCAAAAAGATTGAAAACCAATTAAACTGAATTAACACAAGCGCGCCAACTGCCAATTGCGCGATGATAAAGAGCTTGGCGTTTTTGCGGGTTATGCGACCAGCGGGTAATGGACGTGAGCGCGTGCGCTCTACTTGCGCATCAAGCTTATGATCAATCAAATCATTATACGTGCAGCCTGCCCCACGCATGGCTATGGCACCGATTGTAAATAACACACAATGCCAGACCAACGTTTGATAAATGCTCAGATGGGCTTCATCGCCGATAGCAATTTGCGCATTTGCAGCCATTGCAGCAGACCACAAACATGGGAGCAACAAAAGTTGCCAACCAATGGGTCGATCCCACCTTGCCATTTGCGCTAACGGCCAAAAACTCTGCGGTAAAAACCGATAAACCCAGTTATCAGAAGGTGCATCAGCAACGCGGCTGTTATGTCCAATTTCTCCACTCATACCTTTTGATGTCAGCCTCTTTATCAAAGGTCAAGCATGGTTTTTGTCGCAATTCAGATTGAGCACATCAATTCGCCACAAAGGCGCTGAAACTTTTGGAAAGTGGTGGTGCGAGCCTTGACCTTAGCGGGCCTTACGATTACCCCGTGATCAACGACAGATCAGGAGCAAGCCATGAATGTCTTTCTAATAGGTTCCGGTGGCCGCGAACACGCGCTAGCATGGAAAATTGCACAATCCCCTTTACTAACCAAATTGTTTGTTTCGCCCGGCAATCCTGGCATTAAAGAACATGCAGAAATCGTTGATGTGAATATCAATGATCATGACGGGGTAATCGCGTTTTGTAAGTTGCAGAACATCGAACTTGTTATTGTTGGTCCTGAGCAGCCATTGGTTGACGGGATTACCGATCCATTGGAAGTGGCCGGGATAAAAGTCTTTGGCTCTAGCAAAGCCGCCTCTCAATTGGAGGGTTCAAAAGGCTTTACCAAAGATCTGTGTGCGAAATACTCGATACCAACAGGTGCATATCAACGCTTTGACAATGCACAAGACGCAAAAGCCTATACGCGCGAACAAGGTGCGCCAATCGTGATCAAAGCTGATGGTCTTGCCGCAGGTAAAGGGGTGACCGTTGCTATGGAAATGGATGATGCAATTGCCGCGATTGATGATTGTTTTGATGGTGCATTTGGTTCTGCTGGTGCTGAAGTTGTTGTCGAAGCATATCTTGATGGTGAAGAAGCTAGCTTCTTTTGTCTATGCGATGGAAAAACTGCATTACCAATGGCAGCCGCGCAAGATCACAAACGCGTAGGTGATGGCGATACAGGCCCCAACACGGGTGGCATGGGTGCCTATTCCCCAGCACCGGTTATGTCAGACGAAATGACTTTGCGCACCATGAAAGAAATTGTTGAACCAACGATGACTGGCATGGCGCAAGATGGTCATCCTTTTAAAGGCGTGTTGTTCGTAGGATTGATGATCACTGATAAAGGCCCTGAGCTTATTGAATATAATGTTCGTTTTGGTGACCCTGAATGTCAGCTGCTCATGCTGCGTTTAAAGGATGATATACTGCCACTATTGCTCGCAGCAGCAGAAGGCTCGCTCGATGGTCACTCAATGTCTTGGGACGATAATGTAGCGCTAACAGTTGTCATGGCAGCTGAGGGGTATCCTGCATCTCCTTTAAAAGGTACTGAGATTAAAGGTGTTGAGGCAGTCACAGACCAAGACACCAAAATATTTCATGCTGGCACCGTGATTAAAGACGGCAAGCTGATTGCCAATGGTGGACGCGTGCTCAATGTCACAGCATCAGGCAATGATATTATCGAA
>CAJQOR010000218.1 GCA_905479965.1 uncultured Rhizobiaceae group bacterium
AACTGTTTGGAATGACGCCTTCTAACTTAAGTAAACGACTATCCAAATACAAAGATGAAGATAGTGAGGTTGCCTATGCCCAATAGTCCGATTCAAATAGTCCTAAACACTGACAATTTTATAGGAGCTTGGGAGCGCCAAGGTGGCGGTGCTAAGAAGGATTTCTTTGTTGATAAGGATAATGAATTTCGACGTCATAAAAAAGAAATTTCGGCACAATTATTGAATATCAAGGATAAGCAGACAGAGAACGAGTTTTCAAAAATATCATTTGCAAAAGTAGTACTAAAGCAGGCCGCGCTCGCAAAAACGCATCGTCCAACGAAAGCAATATTCCGGAGGGAAATTGTCCCTGTTGTAGGTGCTGGCGACTTGGGAGAATTATTTATAGAGTTGAACCCCCATTCAGTTGATACGGTCGTCAGAAAAATTCAGGATGCAGAAGAAGATACACGCTGGAAAGCTAACTCCAGTGGAAAAATCATCCCTCATCCGTCACCTCTTAGGAGTGAACTTGGAGCAATAGAGTCAGTAAAGAGCTTAGGTGCTTCGGATAAACGAAAATTCTCGGCGTCGGAGGGTTTAGAATGGTTGTCTGATCCCAGAACTGGTGGTGCTTATATCATTGAGTTATTTGAAACACCTCCGCCAAGGCAAAGCTGGGATAACTTGCACCACGAAAAATTCCGATTATTTGCAAGTTTTGCGGATGGACTCCAAAATTTTGGAACTGGGTTGGTAGCATCGAGGTTAGCAGATGGTGATAATCGAGCTGCTATGATCGGTGTAAGGTTGGGTGGGAGTGCATCGCCAGCAAGTGTTCAGTTGATGCCAACCAAATCCGCCGTTCGAAGACAAGTGGAAGCAAAGTCAATAGAACAAGATGTGGTGAAACACGATTCGTTACTTGAGTTCTTAGACAAACATCCACTCGTTAAAAAGATAGTGCTTCCTCCAATAATTACTCGGAGCCAGTCGACAGCAGTTACCAAAATTGGACATAAGGTAGAAATGCCGACCATTTCAGACAGCACGTTGTATCCCAAGATTGGAATCGTTGATGGGGGGGGTGTCCGCAATAATGGGAGAATGGCTTGAGGATCAATGGGGGCTGCTTAGTGATAGCGACAAAGATGAAGGCCACGGAACATTCATAGCTGGACTTACTGTATTTGGAAAATCGCTAAACGGTGACGAAATATGCAAGGAGTTAGATGGTTGTAAAATCATTGACTTGGACTTGTTGCCTAAAGAAGATGTTTTTGCAAATTATTATACAAAACCTCTAGAATTTTTTCAGGAATTGGAAACCGCTGTACAGGACCTAAAAGCGAGGACCGGTGTGCGGATATTCAATTTCAGTCTTAACATCGAAGAACATGTTTCTTCAGATGGTTACAGTCCTCCAGCAAAATTATTAGATCGTATTGCAGAAGAACACGACGTTATTTTTGTTATATCTGCGGGAAATACGAGTCAAAATGACTTTCGCAAGGAGTGGCCCAAAGACCCCAGAGAGGCCCTAGCTGCTTTAGCATCAGCACGGAATGATACGATAAAAAAACCATCCGAAAGCTGCAGAAATATTAGTGTTTCGGCTATCAATCCTCCTAATCTTGACAATGTGGTTCCATTTGTTCCCTGCAACTATAGCTGTCGTGGACCAGGCATGCGGACAGGACTAAAACCGGAGCTTGCTCATGTTGGCGGTTCAGGTAGTAAATGTCCGACGAAAGGACATGGGCTATATTCTGCTGACATAAATGGCAATGTAGTTGATGGCTGTGGGACAAGTTATGCTGCGCCCAATGTCGCAAAAACATTAGCTGCATTAGATCACGCAATTGAGGGGGACGTATCTCGTGAGAGTTTAATTGCGCTGGCCATGCATCATGCGCGCCTGCCTACCGCGCTTGAGCAAAAGGAATTTAAGGATGTTGCCAAACATTTAGTAGGGTTTGGTGTTCCCGATGCGTCGGAACAAATGTTACAAGGAAATGATCATTCAATTACTTTAGTTTTTGCCAATAGGATTAAGTCAGGTCGAAAGATGAGTTTTGACTTCAATTGGCCATCATCATTGGTGCAAAACGGCAAGTGTTATGGATATGCTAAACTTACCGTGGTTAGTACTCCTCCTTTTGATTATCGTTTTGGCTCGGAGTTTGTACGGATTAATATTGATGGGTTTCTTCGGCAACAACAAAATAATGGTGGATACAAGGGCCGATTGGAACCAGCCTATCTTCCTGATCGAAAGACGAGCCACCTTTATGAAAAGGAACAAATTGAACACGGTTTTAAATGGAGTCCTATTAAGGTTTTTGAAAAGAAATTTAGTGGTGTTGGGCCTACTACAAATTGGAAGCTGGATGTTGAGTATTTGGCAAGAGATGGTGAAGAACTCCCCGACGAAGGTGTTCCATTTACTGCCCTTCTAACTATAGCAGACTTGAAAGCAGAAGAGCCAGTTTTCAACGAAATGCGGCAATCTCTGACTTCTTTGGGAGTTGAAACACTGGACATTAAAACCGCTGCACGGGTGATCCCACGTGTCTAAAGAGTGTTCTCCCGACAGTCCGTAAACTTGGAATGTCTGTTCCGGGTACGAAGATCTACACGCCTAGCCATGTTTTGATACTGCTTCTTTCTAAGAGGCTGCCGATCTGAATTTACGATAAATCAGAAGTCTGCTTTTCGCTTTGCAGCAGACGTACTTATTTTCTTTATTGAATTCTAGAGTTGGCCCATGGGAGACATTCGTGGCGTTTCGTGAGTGACAGCTCTGCGGACAAACCAGCCGTTGTAGATCGATGCTCCAATGGCCGCTTTCACGTAGCACAGGTGTTTCGCTATTAATCTAACGGTTCTGTCGCAAAGTTTTGGGTCTTTGGGGATTCAAGGCTATGGCTAGATACAGTTATCC
>CAJQOR010000219.1 GCA_905479965.1 uncultured Rhizobiaceae group bacterium
CTTTTCAAAAAGCCGTTCTTGGGCTGCAACATAATTTTTACGGTGAGTAATTTGGATATCACCACAGCCAACAGGGTTCTGCCCGCTCTCATCACAGTTCCAATAAGGTTGTTTCACCCAGCTCAGACGACCTTCGCAGAATGCTTTTTCTAATCTTTCAACGGATGTTTTTCGATCAGGTGAAAATGCCTCTAGAACGGGCACCATCAATGTGCCTGTTTCATGATAAATTTGGCCCAGTGCAGCCGCAAGATATGAAATTGGATGATGGGCATACCATTTGGCCCACACATCCAATTTTACATTTAACCCATTGATTTGTTGGGTCGATAACCCATCAGGGAATAAGCCGTTTTGCTCAGAACTTAGTCTTTGGAAAAACAGTTCACGATCCATGCTTATCTAAACTCGTTCACCGTTTTTAACACGGTAAGTTGGGTTGTACATGGTCACAAGTTCTTCTGATGCTGATGGATGGACCGCCATTGTGCGATCAAATTCATCCTTGGTTACACCGGCTTTGAGCGTAATACCCAGAACTTGCGCTAATTCACCGGCATCAGGGCCGAGAATATGCGCACCAATGACTTTTCGATCAGCCGCATTGACGATGAGTTTCATCATCATCTTTTCTTCACGACCCGACAGAGTGTGGCGCATTGGTCTGAACTGAGCGCGATAAATTTCCAGCTCATCAAAGGCTTTTCCAGCCTGATCTTCTGTCATGCCAACTGTTCCGATTTCTGGCTGTGAAAAGACAGCTGTCGGAATAAGCTCATGATCAGGTGAAGTTGGGTTGTCTTTATAAACTGTCTCGATGAAGCACATTGCCTCATGGATAGCGACCGGTGTTAGTTGAACTTTATCAGTGACATCGCCAAGCGCATAGATGTTATCAATGTTGGTTTTGTTATATTCATCGACAACGATTGCGCCACGCGTGTTCATTTCAACGCCAACTTTCTCAAGTCCAAGACTGTCGGTGTTTGCAATCCGACCAAGCGCCAACATGACTTGGGAATATTCGCTAACATCGCCATTTTTCGTTGTGACTTTAAGATTGCTACCGGCTGCTTTTTCAACTTTTTCAATCACATCTTCAAATTGGAAGTTGATGCCTTTTGCAATCATTGCATCCTGAAGGTTCGTTCTAAGATCAATATCAAATCTGGATAGAACTTCACTACCACGATAAATTAGCGTGGTTTCAACGCCTAAGCCGTGGAAAATATTTGCAAATTCAACTGCAATATAGCCAGCGCCCGCAATCAAAATTGATTTCGGTAATTCTTCAAGATGAAAAGCTTCATTGGATGAAATGCATAATTCATGTCCCGGCAGATCGGACATTGGGTTTGGACGACCACCAACGGCAATGACAATCTTTTCAGCCGTCACTGTTTCGC
The DNA here is from genome assembly GCA_905479965.1 of uncultured Rhizobiaceae group bacterium. The sequence continues at coordinate 1,407 of CAJQOR010000219.1, forward strand.
CTGTCGCGGTTAGACAAATTGTGTGCTCATCGACAAGCTCTGCACGGCTTTTAAACATTGTTGCGTCGTTAGAAGACAGGCCTTTTTGATAAAGGCCCTCAAGGCGCAAAATTTCTTTATCTTTGTTGGCAATGAGTGTTTTCCAATCAAAGGTGCTTTCCCCAACTGTCCAGCCATAGCCTTCAGCATCTTCAAAATGCTCTGGAAAGCTGGATGCATAAACAAAGAGCTTTTTGGGTACGCAACCTCGAATCACGCATGTGCCCCCGAAGCGATATTCCTCAGCCACAGCGACGCGTTTGCCCATTGAGGCAGCCACCCGGCCGGCGCGAACGCCACCTGAACCACCGCCTATAACAAATAAATCAAAATCAAATGCCGCCATTTTCCGCTCCATAACAAATCCTAGATTGGCATATGGTGTTTTTAATTCATAATGCCAGCGTATCGATGATAACTTTTAGGTTATTCCGTTTTTGTATTGAGCTTTTCCAACAAAACGTTTGATGATGCTTCATTTAGATCACGCGTGATACCAGCACCCCAAATTTCTGCCGCACGAAGTAGCTCTCTGCCCATTGCAGGAGACACTTTCAACAGTTTCTTCCCGGTTTCAGAATTGTAAAATGCTGCAATCTCGTTGAGCTCTTCTGCGGAAAAGCTTTTTGCATAGATGTTTGCAGCTTCATTTTCCAAATCTGCACGACGACTTGCAAGTTTAATTGCTTCTTCGTCAACAGCGATAGAGATTTCGTCTGAGAAGTTTGGATTAGCAAGTGTCAGATTTGCTTTGATCCGTTCAGCGGCGCGAGGGAGGATGGAATCGAATGAGTTTGTCACTACCAATGCATCAATGGCAGCTTTTGCCGCCGTAATATTCTCAGGGCTCGCGTCTTGTGCCATCGCGTTGTTGATGTGCGCGCCTGAGAAAATAAGCGTAGCACTTACAGTTAGAATTTTAAAAAATTGCGTTTTGCTCATGAGTTTAAGCTCCGTCTTTTGATTACTTTGTCATGATTTTAACACCCTCAGGTGTCGCTATCACAGCTTTAGTGGCGATATCGATAAACAATCCAGTTTCGACAACGCCAGGTATGAGGTTTAATTTTTCGTTGAGTTGCTTTGCATCAGAAATACGGCCAAATGATGCATCAAGAATAAAGTGGCCACCATCGGTAATAAAGTCCGAGCCATCATCTTTTTTCCGCAGCACAATAGCACCCGACAAGCCCAAATCTTTGCAAACTTTGGCAATTTCAATTTCTGTAGCTTTCAAGCCAAAAGGCACCACTTCAATTGGAAGCGGAAATGCACCTAGCGGGTCAACAACCTTAGATGCATCAGCGATCACCACCATAGCTTTGGAGGCTTTTGCGACAATCTTTTCACGTAACAATGCACCGCCGCCGCCTTTGACAAGTTGCAACTCGTGATCAAGTTCATCAGCGCCATCAATTGTTAAGTCCAATTCAGGCAACTCTTCGAGTGTGAATGTTTTGATGCCAACTTCGATGCACAAGTTTTCTGTTTTCACTGAAGTGGTCACTGCCTGCACTTCAAATCCAGTGCGGACTTTTTCGCCTAGCAATTTCGTGAATTCATCGGCTGTTGAACCGGTGCCAACGCCTAATCGCATGCCGTTTTCCACAAGTTGCAAAGCTTCTCGTGCTGCCGCTATTTTTAACTCTTTTGGGTTCATTCGTCTCAACCATTATTGAATAAGTTCGCTGGTAGCATGTCAGGCTAAAGCTCGCAAAGGAAATTCGCAATTTATCTCAGACATTTCTTGGACTTTGATTAGAAAATCCGTTACCTGCTGGATGAATTCCAATGAATTGAGGTAATAAATGTCGCAAAAGCTAATTGTATTTGATCTAGATGGAACGCTATTGGATACATCCAATGATCTTTTGGATTGCGTCAATCATTGTTTAATGTCCGTAGATTTGAAGCCCGTCGTTTATGAGGAT
>CAJQOR010000220.1 GCA_905479965.1 uncultured Rhizobiaceae group bacterium
ATTGTTGAAGATGGAGCTACGATTGGTGAGGGCTGCAAAATTGGTCCCTTTTGCGTTATTGGACCAAAGGTAAAGCTTGGATCAAACATAACCATTCGTAGCCATGTTGTCATCGATGGCAATACAAGCATCGGATCTGGATGTTCGATCTTCTCGCATGCTATATTGGGCACAGAGCCACAAAATGTGCATTACAAGGGTGAAGATACCGAACTCATTATCGGTGAAAACTGTCAGATCCGTGAAAGCGTGACAATGAATACGGGCATGCCTGATGCTGGCAATAAAACCGTTGTGGGAAACAATTGTCTGTTTTTGGTCAACGCGCATGTTGGACATGACTGTCGCCTTGGTGACAACATTATTCTTTCAAATAACGTCATGCTAGGTGGGCATGTTGAAGTCGGCAACAATGTCATAATGGGCGGTGGCGCTGGCGTTCATCAGTTTGTCCGAGTTGGCCACCATGCGTTTATTGGTGGGCTATGTATTGCAAAAAACGATGTAATTCCTTTTGGAATGACTGACGGCGTTCCCGGTGAGTTGTTAGGTCTAAATGTTATTGGATTGCGCCGAGCTGGATATGCAAAGCAGCAGATTTTGGATATTCGTCGGTTTGTAAAGCGCATTTTTGAGGGTGAAGGAACTTTCAAGCAACGGCTTGGCGAGATTGATCCCCTACAATTAGGCGATGCTGAAAAAGACATTTTTGACTATATCATGGCAGATAGCAAACGGGGCTTGATTACAGCAAGATTGTCCCACAAGTCACAGGACTAAATATGATACGCCCTACGTCGCATACTAACCAGAGCGACGCACGGCTGGCTATCATTGCCGGTTATGGCAGGTTACCCATAGACGTGGCTTTAGCAGCGCGTGAGAAGGGGATAGAACCGTATATTATTGCGATACAGGGTGAAGCTGATCAAGATTGGGGTGATTTTGATCACACATATCTACCAATCGCCAACGCGATAAAAGTTGTAAGAACGATGAGGCAACATAATGTTAAACGCATCGTCTTCGCCGGTGGTGTACGTAATCGCCCCAAAATTACCGATGTAAGGATTACATTTAAGCTTCTGTTTTCATTGCCAAAATTGTTGAAAGTTATCCTTGCTGGTGGTGATGATGCATTGTTGCGTACGACGATCAATTTATTTGAAATACATGGTGTCAAAGTATTAGGTGCTCAGGAAATTGCGCCAAATTTACTTGCTCAAGAAGGTGTATTAGGGAAAATCGGCATAAGCGATCAAAATCAGATTGATATAAAAATCGCGTCTAATGCTGCATTACAATTGGGGCTCGCTGATAAAGGGCAGGCAGCGGTGTCAGTAAATGGTGTTGTCGCAGCAATTGAAACTGCAGATGGTACAGATGCGATGTTGGCGACATTGGCTGATAAAATGCGATCTGAACCGCCAACCGATTACAAAGGTGTTTTGGTGAAACTATCAAAACCGCAACAAGACAAAAGAGCTGATTTGCCAACAATAGGCCCAATGAGCGTGATAAATGCACATAAAGCTGGTCTTGCAGGCATTGCTGTTGAGACCGGACGTTCCTTCATCTTAGATAAGGAAAATGTAATAAAAGAGGCAGATAAATACGGAATGTTTGTCGCTGGGATAACGCGAAAGGCATCTGAATGAAGCCCATTAAAGTTGCCATAATAGCTGGTGAAGTCTCCGGTGATCAGTTAGCTGCAGACTTGATAGCTGCGCTTAAAACAAAATTGCAACAGCAAACCGGCAAGGACATTGAACTGTTTGGTGTCGGAGGTCCGGGGTTAATATCTTCGGGGTTAAAGCCGCTTTTTGATTATTCCGAGCTTTCCATTATGGGCATATCTGCTGTACTTGCGAAACTGCCTAAATTATTGTGGCGCATTCGCCAGACGGCAAAATCCATTATAGATTTTGATCCAGATATGTTCATTATTGTTGATAGTCCCGATTTCACCCATCGCGTTGCTAAAATCGTTCATGAGAAAAATCCAAACATTCCGATCATAAACTATGTTTGCCCAACAGTTTGGGCTTGGAAACCCGAGCGTGCTGTAAAAATGCGCGAATACATTGATCATATTTTGAGTGTTTTACCGTTCGAGCCTGAGGTTGTTGAAAAACTCTCTGGTCCACCCATTAGTTATATAGGTCACCGGTTGATGGAAAATAAGGCTGTTGAAGACAGTCGAAATAAACAGATCAAACATCAATTGAGTTCACACAAAACAATCCTGCTTTTACCGGGCTCCAGAAACAGCGAACTCAACCGCAATCTAGAGACTATAAAAAAGTCAGCGATCGAATATCTTAAGTTAGAACCTGATACGCGTTTTATCCTTCCCACCATTGCGCGATTTGAGCAAAGGTTGAGCGAAGAGCTGAAGTCTTGGCCTTTTGATGTTAAATTGGTGGTTGGTGAAGCGGATAAATGGGATGCGTTTGGTCAGGCAGATGCAGCGCTTGCAGTTTCTGGAACTATCCTTTTGGAACTTGCGATTGCGCGCGTGCCATGCATATCAATTTACAAAATAGACATCATACTAAATCAACATATCAAAAAACTTGACCTTTGGAGTGCTGCGCTTCCAAACTGGATAGTAGATTATCCAGCGGTCCCTGAGTTTTACAATCAATTTGCGCAACCAGGTGCACTTGCAAGGCATTTATACCGCTTATCAAATGACACATTACAGCGTAACGCCATGATAGAAGCCTTTGATATCGTTCATGAACGTATGAGCGTCGATCGCGTGCCAAGTGAATATGGCGCAGACATCATAATAAAGCATTTAAAATAAA
>CAJQOR010000221.1 GCA_905479965.1 uncultured Rhizobiaceae group bacterium
TTATTAGGGTTTTTTTGGAAAAAGAACGGCGGATCACGATCAGGATCATGACCCATTTCACGTGCATGTTCGGCATAGTTTCGTCCCACACAATAGATGCGACGGATCGGGAAATTCTGATCTGAGCCTTTTATCGGAATATAGCTTTGCGGTGCTGGCTTGAAAATATAGTCCATAGGTGCGCGCATCTCCTTGTTCACTTATCTTTGTGCCTTAGCATTTATTGTTAGGTTGGAAAACAAACAAGTCAAAGCAAGCCAAAGATTGGCTAAATTTCCATCTCACTTATGATCGCAGCCCAGCTTGCGCCGTGCATATCGCGGTCACGGATTGATCCTTGGATGTGAGGGCGGGGTAGGCTGATTTTTACAACATTAAGAGAGGCGATTTCAAACCGTTTGAGATCTTTCTCATCGACATCAAGTACATTTGCAATGTCGATATTTGTCAGCTTTTCGCATACGTCTTGGAAAACTGTTTTTTCACCGCAAAATATATCAATTGTTAGCCAAAATGGTCCGGCGTTTTTTGAACGAACCTTTTCCGCTTTATCCCTAAGACGTGCCATTTTTCACCTCAATCACATTAAGTGAAAATGCATCCATTGGATGATCTAACTGTAAGACATGGTTTAACCCAAACTCATAAACAGGACCGACTTCTATTTCAGCTGGAGAGAAAGGAAATGCAAAGGTTGGCACTTCCTCTTCTTTGGTAAGGGGGTGGTGTAGCAGATAGGGATTGAGAATTTTACCAATCTCTTTCGATAGTTCTGGGGTCTTTGCGGTAACGATACCCATGACCCCAATTTCAGAGGCGTTTTTAGGGTTCTTATCAATAGACCCAAGCGTAGCGTTTTTACCAACCAATCGTAATTCGATATCAAATTCGTTTGCGTTGAGGCCTAAGCGATCTGTTACTTTTGCTGTGCATTGATCAAGAATATCAGATGTCCACTGATCAATTTGTTCAACGTAATGGCTATCACGAACCAGTGCCATGATCATCACTTGGTAGCCTGTGATGCGCGAACCTTCTAATTTGACTGTGTACTTGTCAGATGGCACCCATTTGGCACCTTCTACTCGGACGGATTTGTCACCCGTTGCTGTATAGTTTGCCTCGGTGACATCCAAATGCCCACCTGGTTCATATAAAATAAATGGATTTGAATTCTCATAAAGCATATGGGCAGAAACTGTGTGCGGTGTAGCCCTTGCATTATCTGCCATTGGGGTGACCGTGAAGCCCTCGTGATCAAAGTCTACCAGTATCACCCCTGACTGCGGATTGGTTGCACATAATGCGCCACACTCAGCGATTTTCGCCCCATGCCATGCAGCCCCAGTATGGCAATTATTTTGTATTGGCAGCGCTGCAATAATAGCGGTATCTGTCGTGCGCCCTGCGATAATAATATCAGCGCCTGTGTTTAAGGCTTCAGTGATCTGTTCAACACCAGCTAACGCGACGATATTTTCAAATTGGTTGATTTCATCTTCATGCAGATTGGGTGCATGTTCTAAAGGTGAAATTCTATTTGTTGTAAATGCGTTTTGGATATTGGATTTATCTTGTGACGATTTCAAAACAGCGATTTTGACATTCTGTCCCAATTCTTGTGCGATCTCTTTTGTAATGTCGACAAGCCAATCAACGGCACTATCTGCGCCACATGTTCCAGCTGTTCCAATGACGAGTGGAATGCCAGCTTCTGCACGAGCTTGCATCAGCCCTTTCCATTCGATTTTGGTTGAGCTTCTTGAATATTTTGAGATACCGCGACCAAGATATGAGGGTCCGGAGTCCGTTGATCCCCCGTCAATTGCAATGATGTCAGGCTTTGCAGCGATTGCGCGCTGCAAAGCCTTTTTGTCATAGTTAAGGCCTAATGCACCTGATGGTACGACGACTTTTGTCATTATCTAATCCGTAACGGCTTGAGGTTTTTTTAAGATATTGCGCAAGAACATTGGCGCAATGAAGCCAGCAAATGCTGCAACCCAAAGTCCGATCGCGATCCAACTTGAGAAGAGATAACTGGGATCACCATCAGATAATGTCATTGCTCTTCGCAGCGCATCTTCCATGTTGCCACCCAGCAATATCCCTAAAATAACGGGCACTGTGGGTACATCAAGTTTGCGAAGGAAATAACCTAAGACACCAAATCCGATCATCAAGAGCAGATCGAAATAGCTGCCGGATAGTGAATAGATCCCAACAAAGGAAACCATCGTCACACCCGGTAGTAGAACCCATGCTGGAACAGTTAGGATTTTGACAAAGATCTTGACCATTGGGACATTCATTAACAACAGGACGATATTGGCAATTAAAAGCGAGGCGATCAGTCCCCAAACTACGTCTGGGTTTTCGCGAAAGAGTGTTGGTCCAGGTGTTATGTTGAGTGTCATCAACAGTGCAAGCAACACAGCTGTTGTACCAGAACCAGGTACACCAAGTGTGAGCATTGGAACCAATGCGCCGCCCGCTGCGGAATTATTTCCTGCTTCTGGAGCTGCAACGCCTTTTGGTACACCTGTGCCAAAACCACCTTTTTCGCCGGCGATTGATTTTTCCGTCATATAGGCCATGAACGAGCCTAAAGAAGCACCAGCCCCGGGCAAAACACCGGCGATAAAGCCAACGACAGACGCGCGAAGCATCGTCCACTTAGTCTCCATGATATCCTTCCAAGGTATGCGAACTTTATCTAAAACCACGCCGATGGCAGAACCCTTGCCGTGGTTTTCTATGAAGAAGAATACTTCGGCAATTGCAAATAGGCCGACAATTGCGACAAGAAAATCAATGCCGTCAAAAAGGTGTAAATTTCCGCCTGTTAGACGCGGTAGACCCGATGAGCTGTCCACGCCGATCATTGCGATACCCAAACCAATGCAGGCTGCAATCGCACTTTTGGCCTGATTGTTGGACGCCATACCGCCTAAAGTACAAAACGCTAAGAGATAAAGCGCAAAATACTCTGCAGGTCCAAACAAGAAAGCAACGCGCGCTAAGACCGGAGCAAGCAACATAAGGCCGATTGTTGCTAAAAATGCACCCACGAATGAGGCAACACCTGAGAGCACGAGCGCATCACCTGCGCGACCTGCTTTGGCCATAGGGTATCCATCTAATGTGGTCATAAGTGCTGGTTCATCACCTGGAATATTGAGCAAAATTGAACTAATGCGACCGCCATACATGGCGCCATAATAAACCGATGTCATCAACACAAGCGCTGCTGTAGCATCAAGCCCGAGTGTGAAGGTGATAGGAATAAGTATCGCAACACCATTGGATGGCCCAAGGCCGGGAAGTGCGCCGATAATTGTACCTAAGAAGCAGCCAACTATTGCGAGCATAAGAGTATATGGCGACAGAGCTACAGAGAATCCGAGCGCCAAATTGGAAAGAATATCCATGTTAGTGTCCACCTACAAATGGAATAAGAATGGTCAGCGCGTCCCAAAGGTCAGCAAATGAAGGGATTTTGTAAGCCACGATGTTGCCAAGCCCCAATGCGTATTTGAACAGCGTAAACAAGACCAGGGCCAAACCTAAACCGCTAAGAGCAGCGTTTTTCACGTTCGGAGATATTTGATAGCTGATAATTCCAGCTGCGAACATGGTTGGCAAAATAAATCCCAACGGCGTAATCATAACGGCATAAACAGATAAAACCGCAACAGCGATTGCCATGTTTATCCATGTTGGTGATTGTGGCCATTGTGGATTTGGATCGGGTTTAAAGATAAGAACTAATGATGAAAGCGCGGCAATTCCGCCGATCAAAAATGGAAAAAGTTTCGGAAGAAACTGACCCGAAAACAGATTTGTCTGAATCTGAGTGGCAGCCGCGATATACGCGACTGCAGTGATCAGGGTAATCAGACCAAAAATACGGTCTGATGCCATTACTGGATAACCCCGAGTTCTTTTGACATCGCATTGATGTCAGATACTAAGCCATCGACATAGGATTGGAAGTCGCCACCAACTTTTGTAAATGGTGCGAGTCCATTTGCAGCCATAGCTTCTGCCCATTCAGGACTATCAGCAACCTGCTGCAGCTTACCTGCCCAATCATTGAACTGATCATCAGAGATGCCTTTTGGCACATATAGACCACGCCAATTGACGGCAACAACATCATAACCTTGTTCTTTCGCTGTTGGAATATCGTCAAAACCTGGTACGCGCTCATCCGTTAGAACAGCAATGACACGAATGTCACCATTTGCTAGGAAGCTTACGACTTCAGACATGTCGCCAGTCATCGCTTGTGTGAAGCCGCCAACTGTTTGTGTGATCGCATCTGCACCACCATCGACACCGATATATTTAACTTTGGTGATGTCAGTGAAGCCTGCTTCTTTAAGCACCATCAATGGTTTGAGGTGGTCAAAACCACCAACGGCTGAACCGCCAGCAAATGCGACAGAACCTGGCTCTGCCAAGATTGCGTCAACAAGGTCGTTCAAAGATTGGTATTTGCTGTCTGCAGCAACTGCGATGACACCCGGGTCAGCACCAATAGCGCCAACAAAACGAACTTGGTCAGCGGTCATGCCAGCATAAGCATTTTGAGCTAGGCGTGTTGTTGTTGCAGATGAAGCTGCGACGATCAAATCTGCATCGCTGCTGCGTTCGCCAACAACGTGGTTATAGGCTAAACCACCGCCAGCACCTGGCATGTTGGTCACCTGAACAGGCTTATCAACGGCTTTGATGTCATACATGATCTTACCAATTTGGCGACATGTGAAATCCCAGCCACCACCAGGGTTAGCCGGTGCAATACATTCAGCTGCAATTGAAGTTGTTAGCATTGCAGCACTTATAACCGCGCCGTATGCCGCGGTTTTCATAAACTTAAGGTTCATTGATTCCTCCCAATGATAGGCATCCGCGTTTTTGCGGAGCTAACAAAGCTAACCACACAAAACTGTCATCTAGCTGACACTGGTGAAAAGAATCATTTTGAATAAATTGCCAAGGTCCTGAAGTTAGTTTCCGCGCAGGGCAGTGTTCCATTGGGTTATGAAGCGAGACCTTTTGACCTGATCGAGATAGGCAATTAGCCCTGGGCCTATGGATATGGGCCTGAGTTGACTGCCCATTTTATCGCGCAAGGTTGTTGCGGTATTATCGCCGAATACATCAGGATGTAATGCAGGTAATTTTACATCACTTGCCATGACAGATTGTCCGTCTTTGGACATTAAAAATGATAAAAGTGTCTTTCCAAGCTCAGGGTTTGCCGCAGCTTGTGGAATGAGTGCAATGCGTGACATCACAATTGTGTAGTCTTCAAGCATGATGATACCAAGTTCGGGGTTTTGCCGTGCCCAATTTTCGGCGTATGAGCCAACAATATTGTAACCCAGCACAAATCTTCCATCTGATACGCGTTCCAAAATTGATGAAGAATTTGAATATAGTTTTACACCCGTTGAACCCATGGCACTGACCAAATCCCAAATATTGCGATTGTGCTCTTGATCGCGAGCGAGGATCAAAAAACCAAATCCGGATCGTTCAATGTCATAAGTTGCGATTTTGCCATAAAATTCGTCATCGTTGTCTTTTAAAAGTGCCACCAGATCTGATCTGTTTTTGGGTGGAGAAATCTCATTAAAGCTTGGCTTGTGATAAACGAGTACCGATGGTTCATAGGTTAACCCAAAAGCTGAATTTCGCCATTTCGCCCAGCTTGGCCAGTTATCTGTATTCGCGTTAAAGCTCGTTTGGGCATAACCGTCATTGACCAATTTAACTTGAAGGTCCATCGCGGATGATAAAACAAGGTCGGCGGTTTTTTCACCCTTATCAGTTTCGCGGATAACACGCTCATATATATCAAGAGACTGCAAGTCTTCGTATAATATCGCGACATTTGGGTTCTGTTCTTGAAATGCGGCAATTAATGGCTTGGACGCATCTTCATCAAGGGAAGAATAGACAACCAGTGTTTGTTCACTAAGACCTTCATTGATCGCCGGAAACAGCGTTTGAGCAACCGCCGGTGAGAAAGCAAAAAGGCTCGCGATGACAAAATAAATTTTGGTTTTCAAGAAAAACCCCTTCAAAAATCAATTTTACATTCAAAAAATATGTGTTTTATTGCAAGTTCGGGAGAAACAATGCGTATTTTAGTCGTTGAAGACAATAAAAAACTTGGCCAAGGTTTGAAACACTTGCTCAATGATAGCAGTTTTGTAGCGGATTTGGTGGAGGATGGCGATGGGGCTTTGTCAGCCGCAGCGGCGTTTAATTATGATCTCATCATATTAGATTTAAGCCTGCCAGATATTGATGGTTTGCAGGTTTTAAAGGAGATTCGTGCCAAACGAAGCCTTGTTCCTGTGCTTATACTTACCGCAAGAGGCGGTCTTGATGATCGCATTAAAGGGCTTGATATTGGTGCGGATGATTATATGTCCAAACCGTTTGAATGGAGTGAATTGGAAGCACGCATTCGCGCTTTATTGCGTCGCTCGCAAGCGGTGAAAACGGCGCAACTTGAATTTGGTCAGATTAGTTTGGATCTAAAAACCAATCAGGTTTTTGCCAATGAAAAGTCGATCGAACTCCCTGCGCGCGAAACCAATGTATTGCGTGAATTGCTCATTGCAAATGGTCGTATCTTATCCAAGTCGCGGATGATCGAGACATTATCGAGTTTTGATGAAGACATTAGCGAAAATGCAATTGAGCAATATATTTCTCGTTTGAGAAAACGCCTTATTACCTATGGTTTGACGATTAAAGCTGCCCGCGGTTTGGGCTATTATTTGCAGATGCTTGAAGCGTGATATGAGCGGGCAAACTAAAACATATTCGCTGCGCCAAAGACTGTTGGTTTGGCTCTTATTGCCATTGCTCATTATTGGCATTATTTCGCTTATTGATGCGTATAATTCAGCGCGCTTAACCGCAGATGAGATATCAGATCGCGTTCTTGCAGGATCAGCTTTAGCGATTGCAGAACGTATTTTCGTTAATGACGATGGGGACTTAGATGTGGACATACCTTATGTCGCATTGGAGATGCTGACATCTGCGGAAGACGATCGGGTATTTTATAAAATTGAAGGTGAGGCAGGTGGTTTTATCACCGGTTATCGAAATTTAGACTTACCGCGATCAGTTGATAGATCAGAAAATAATCTTAAATTTTCGGACGCTAAGTTTCGAAATTTTCCCATTCGGATCGCCGTCTTAGAAGGTGCTGCATCTTCGAGCCAATCTTCGCTTGGATATCGTTTGGCGATTGCTGAAACGACGAATGGGCGAAGTAAAATGGCGCAGGACATTTTAATCCGATCAGCTATTCGGCAAGGTTTCCTGATTTTAACAGCTGCGATTGCAGTTTGGTTTGCAGTTACCAAAGCGTTGCGACCGCTCTATGCTGTCCGAGATGCTATCGGGCGGCGAAGTTCTGATGATCTAAGGCCAATTTTACACACGGTGCCAAACGAAATTAAGGGCCTGGTGACGACGACGAATGACCTGTTAAGTCGGATTGGGGCAAGCATTTCAGCGATGCGAAACTTTACTTCCAACGCCAGCCATCAGCTTCGAACGCCGCTCGCTGTAATGCGAACCCAAGCTGAGATCGCACGTCGCGCGAAGTCAGATATTGATCGTGAGAGAGCGCTCACCCAAGTGGATGATGCGATAAGAGATTCGGAGAAAATGATCTCACGCCTAATGGTTTTGGCACGTATTGATTCAGGTGCATTAGAGAATTTACCAAATCTGAACTGCGACATTGGTGAAACCTGCAGGATGGTGTGTGCAGATATCATATCTCATCAAAAATTGGGAAATATTGATTTAGGTTATGAAGGTATTGACCATCTTTTGATCAAAGGAGATCCTGTTTTATATCGTGAGATGCTACGTAATCTGGTCGAGAACGCGGTTAAATATGGCGGCGAAGATATACATATTACAGTAAGTTGTCGTGATGTTGAGGGCGTATGTTATCTTGATATCGAAGATGATGGAATTGGCATGACCGAGCAGCAGAAAGTTGATTTGATGCAACGTTTTTCAAGTGGTGAATATTCCAAAAACGGTTCAGGCCTAGGCTTGCCGATTGCAAGAGATATTGCCCATCTATTTGGTGGCGTCATGGAACTTAAGGATCGTGAGATGGGATCTGGGCTTATTGTTTCATTGAAGTTTCCGCAGCTATTTGAGGCATAAAACATCAATTGTGAGGAGAAGATCATGATAAATACTGACCTTTTAAAAGCTTTGGATTTTATAAAGTCTGGGAATTATCAAACCGGTGCTGATCTTGAAGCCGCTCATGCGATCTGTCAGGGCGGTGAGGGCATGGCAGAATATGATTGGGTTCACGCATTTGTTCACCGTATTGAAGGAGATAACTTCAATGCCGACTATTGGTATAAGCGTGCGGGTAAACCCCCATTTGAAGGCAGCTTTAAAGAAGAATGGCTTGAGATAAAGTCGGCTTTGACTTGATGCGCGGATCAATCCGATTTAAGGGTGAGATACGAAAATTACCAATGGTCAAAATGAGGAGCAAATAGATGCAGTGCGTCTTTGTGCAGATTAGATGCAAGCCCGGAACAGGGTACAAAGTGGCTGACGAAATTGTCGCTCGAGAAGTTCATTCTGAATTATATTCGACCAGTGGGGATTTTGATCTACTTGTTAAGCTCTATGTCGATAAAGATGTCGATATTGGCAAATATATCAATGACAATTTGCTTGATATTACAGGTATCGAACGCACATTAACAACACTGACGTTCAAGACGTTTTAAATTTTGCATTTAACAAATTAAAGGCTTTATGTAATGGCTGACTATACTCTGGCCTTTTTGCTCGTTTTGGCTGTCGCCATGTTGTGCACAGGCGCAATCGCTGGTGTTCTTGCTGGCTTATTAGGTGTTGGTGGTGGGATTGTCATCGTTCCGGTGTTGTTCATTTTATTTGATTATTTGGACATTCCACCACAAATTAGCATGCATATTGCAGTTGCCACATCTCTTGCGACGATTATTCCAACCTCAATTTCATCTGCACGCTCTCATCATAAAAAAGGTTCGATCGATTTAGATCTGTTGAAATCCTGGGCTCCATTGATATGTATTGGGGCGGCTATTGGCGGGGTGTTATCAAAATATTTGGCCTCAACCAGTTTAACATTGATATTCGGTGTCATTGCCCTGTTGGTTTCAATTAATATGGCTTTGCCCAAGAAGCTGGTGATTTCTGATGATTTGCCAAAAGGTGTAGTCGGTAAAGGTCTGTTGCCAAGCTTTATCGGTGGTTTTTCTGCTCTGATGGGCATCGGTGGTGGAACATTATCCGTACCAATTTTATCAGCCTTTTCGTTTCCCATTCATCGCGCCGTTGGCACCGCATCAGCGTTTGGTTTGGTGATCGCTATCCCAGCTGTTATTGGGTTTATTTGGTCCGGCTGGTCAGCGGATCTAAGGCCGCCATATTCATTTGGATATGTCAGTATTCCAGCAGCCGTTTTGATCTTTTCAGTCAGTGTGTTCACGGCCCCTTTGGGCGCAAAGCTCGCGCATAGTCTCAATCCAGCAAATCTTAAAAAGGCATTTGCGCTATTTTTGTTCATCACGTCTTTACGCATGCTGTGGGTCGGCTTTAGCTAAAATATTTGCGCTAAAGCATCGGAAATTCTCTGCGTTACTAAGCGCAATATAATTGATAGAGCGTTTGCATAATCTGTGATACTTCGCGGCCATGCAGCGAATAGTAAATCGTTTGACCATCGCGCCGTGTTGTCACAAGTTCTGCATCTCGAAGCTTTTTCAAATGATGGGACATGCCTGGTTGCGACATACCTACCTCGCGGGACAGTTCGAGTACGCTTTTTTCACCAGATAATAAAATACACAAAATACGCAACCGAGCCGGTTGCGATAGCATTTCCATGAGTTTTGAAGCTTGTTCAAATTTAGGCTCCATCTCTGTCATGTCAAACTGCATAAAAATATCCTTGCATATTTGTGATTGTTTATATAAAAGATGTTTTATATATTAGCAACAGCAAATTTGTTTTTGCGATTTTAGATTTATTATAGGTGCATATTGGATTACTCAACTGAATTTACACCATGGGCCTCTCTTGGCGGCGGTGTTTTAATTGGAATATCAGCCGTATTGTTAATGGCTGTCCGAGGGCGCATTGCAGGTATGACCGGAATTTTATCTGGTCTTATCCCACCAATCACATCAGATTGGTCATGGCGCGCTGCATTTTTAATCGGTGCCATAATTGCGCCAATGGGATATATTTTGTCAGGTGGCACGGTGCCATTTGCAGTCCCAGTTTCAACAACGGCACTTACCTTTGGTGGTTTCATCGTCGGTATTGGCGTTTACTTCGGTTCAGGTTGTACATCTGGTCATGGTGTTTGTGGCATGGCGCGTTTATCCCCTCGTTCAATCGCGGCTACGATGATTTTTATGATTGCATGTTTTGTGACTGTTTTTGTCATCAGACATGTGATGGGAGGCTGATATGATGAGACTTGCGATAACACTTTTAATTGGAATGATTTTTGGTTTGGGCATTGCGATCTCCGGAATGGCAAATCCAGCGAAAGTTCTAAACTTTTTTGATTTGGCGGGAACGTGGGACCCAAGTTTAATATTTGTGATGGGCGGTGCGTTAGTCACGACGGCCATCGGATACCAGCTTGTTTTTAGAACGCAAAAGTCGCCAGTCCTAGATGCTGCGTTTATGGTGCCAACACGTAAAGACGTTGATACACGTCTGGTTATTGGGTCTAGCACATTTGGTGTTGGTTGGGGTATCGCTGGATTTTGCCCAGGAGGTGCGATCCCAGCTATTGGTCTTGGCTATAGTGAAACATTTATGTTCATGTTTGCCTTGATTGCAGGGATTTTTATCGCCAGACTGCTAAGCACGAAAAGATCAGCACAAGCGGCATAATCTGTTCAGAATTGACGCAATAGATCGATAGATGAATTGAGGAATAAAGATGAGTTTATACCCAGTTGATATGACCACAAAGCCAGAAGTTGAGGCATTTTTTGACGAAGCGACGAATACCATTAGTTACGTGGTACAGGACCCGTCTTCATCCTCATGTGCGATTATCGATTCTGTGATGGATATCGATTATGCAGCCGGACGCATCACATATGAACACGCGGATAAGATGATTGCTTTCGTTGAGCAAAAGGGATTGCAACTTGAGTGGATTATTGAAACTCACGTTCATGCAGATCATCTTTCTGCTGCGCCTTACATTCAAAATAAACTTGGCGGTAAGGTTGGAATTGGCAATAAAATTATGGTCATCCAGGAAACCTTTGGAAAGGTGTTTAACGAAGGTACGGAATTTCAAAGAGATGGCTCGCAATTTGATGCCTTGTTTGAGGATGGCGACACTTACCAGATCGGCAATTTGCAAGCGTTTACGATGTATACGCCAGGTCACACACCTGCATGTATGGTTCATGTGATGGGTAATGCTGCTTTTGTCGGTGATACCTTGTTTATGCCAGATGGTGGTTCGGCCCGAGCAGATTTTCCAGGCGGTGATGCGGGCGAACTCTACGACTCCATCATGAAGGTGCTGAGCCTACCTGAAGAAACCCGTCTGTTTATGTGCCATGATTACGGTCCCAATGGTCGTGATATTATGTGGGAAACAAATGTTGGCGATGAAAAACGCGATAATATTCACGTTGGCAATGGTAAAACAAAAGAAGAATTTGTGAAGTTTAGAACCGAGCGTGATGCAAAATTAGCCATGCCGAAACTGATTATTCCTTCGTTACAAGTTAATATGAGAGCTGGCGAAATTCCACGCAATGATGACGGTGATCCGATCATCAAAGTACCGGTCAATAAATTGTAGCTCTTAACGCATAACTTTATTTATTTGAGTTGGTTTGCGGTGACGTTTTGTTACTCAGGTCATCTCATACTGTTAGAAACTCAATTTCAGTCTGTGTGATTTTGATGCCTAGAATATCACAATACCTGCCTATTATCTCATGGGGCAGAACCTATAATAAAGCAAATTTCACCAATGATTTGATCGCAGCTTTAATCGTCACGATCATGCTTATTCCACAATCGCTTGCCTATGCATTATTGGCTGGATTACCCGCTGAAATGGGGCTTTATGCATCCATCATTCCAATTGTGCTTTATGCGATATTTGGCACCAGCAAAGCCTTAGCTGTCGGACCGGTTGCAGTTGTGTCATTGATGACAGCTGCCGCAATTGGCAAGATCGCTGATCCGGGTTCATCTGAATATATCATGGCAGCGATTACACTGGCGTTTTTGTCAGGTGCATTTCTTGTTTTG
>CAJQOR010000222.1 GCA_905479965.1 uncultured Rhizobiaceae group bacterium
ATTTTAGCTCAATGCTAATTTCAGATTTTCCATTTTCGAATTCTGACTGCGAATAACCGCGGATATAACCTTCAGATTCCAAAACATCCAATACGCGAGCGCGCAATTTAGATGCTGGTGATGAAACCGATGATTTACCACGTGCCGCGCCATTACGAATACGTGTGAGCATATCGCCCAAAGGATCAGATAAAGACATGTTTGAATCCCCTACCAGCTAGACTTAACAAGGCCAGGTACTTTACCGAATGAGCCAAGCTCACGCAGTGCAATACGAGACATTTTAAGTTTGCGGTAATATCCGCGTGGACGACCAGAAACTTCACAACGGTTACGAAGACGAGTTTTCGAACCATCACGAGGCATCTCAGCCAGTTTTAGAGTTGCTTTAAAGCGCTCTTCCATAGAGATGCTTTCATCTCTAATTGTCGCTTTAAGAGCAGCGCGTTTAGCAGCATCTTTGCTGACTAAGCCGCGGCGACGTTTGTTCTTCTCAACTGCGCTTACTTTAGCCATGTTGAATATCCTTCTCTACGTATGCCGTTACGACTGTTCACGGAATGGGAAGTTGAACTCTTTCAAAAGAGCGCGGGCTTCATCATCAGTGTTAGCCGTCGTACAAACGATGACGTCCATGCCCCACATTTGATCAACCTTATCGTAGTTGATCTCTGGGAACACAATGTGTTCTTTAATGCCCATGGCGAAGTTGCCACGACCATCGAAGCTTTTTGGATTCAAGCCACGAAAGTCACGTACGCGTGGAAGCGCAACAGTGACCAAACGGTCCATGAATTCATACATACGAGCACCGCGGAGCGTGACTTTAGCGCCAAGAGGCATTTCTTCACGAACCTTGAAACCAGCAATAGATTTGCGAGCTTTGGTAATAACTGGCTTTTGACCAGCAATCGCAGCCAAATCAGCCGCTGCAATAGCAGGCTTTTTTGAATCAGCTGTTGCTTCACCAACACCCATATTGATGACAATTTTGTCAACTTTTGGGATCTGCATCTCATTTGCGTAATTGAACTGCTCACGAACAGCAGAACGAATGCGCGTTACATATTCAGTTTTGAGCTTTGGCTCATATTTATCATTAGCCATCGATCACTTCTCCTGAACGCTTGGCCACGCGAACCTTCTTGTCACCATCAATTTTGATGCCAACACGAGTAGGTTTACCATCTTTGGGATCTGCAACAGCAAGATTTGAAAGATTGATAGGCGCTTCTTTTGAAACAATACCTGCTTCTGTAGTTTGCGATTGCTTCTGGTGACGTTTTACAACGTTGATACCAGCAACTACAGCGCGGCCTTCTTTTGGCAAGACTTTGGTGACTTCGCCGGAGCGACCCTTGTCCTTACCAGTCAATACGACGACTTTGTCGCCTTTACGAATTTTTTGCATTGAACCGTTTCCTTACAATACTTCAGGAGCCAGTGAGATGATCTTCATATGCTTTTTAGCACGAAGCTCACGTGGTACTGGGCCAAAAATACGTGTACCCATAGGTTCACCCGCATTGTTAACCAAAACTGCTGCACTGGAATCGAAACGGATTACGCTTCCGTCAGGACGACGAAGATCTTTTGCCGTACGTACGACAACAGCTTTTACTACGTCACCTTTTTTAACGCGGCCACGAGGAATAGCTTCTTTGACCGAACACACAATGATGTCGCCCACAGAAGCATATTTTCGTTTGGAACCGCCGAGCACCTTGATGCACATGACACGACGAGCACCAGAATTATCTGCGACGTCGAGATTAGTTTGCATCTGAATCATGTCAGACCGCCTTCTTTATTATGCTGGACAGTCACTACAAAGCCCTATTGCCTGCAGTCTTATCCAACGTTCAAGTTGTATTAGAACAAGTCAGAATTTTTTCAACTAAAATCTGACCTAAAAAAGCATTTTTTCGAAAATAATCAGAGCAAACACATAATGTCTGCTCTGATCAGGTCGAAAACAATGGCTGCATAACAGCTAAATTAGCTAGTTACAACAGTCCAACGCTTATCTTTCGAAATTGGTGCACATTCCTCAATGGAAACGATATCACCAGTTTTGAATTGGTTTGCTTCATCATGCGCCTTGTACTTTTTCGTACGGCGAACAATTTTTCTCAAGACCGGGTGCGCGAATCGACGTTCGATGCGAACAACCACGGTTTTATCATTTTTGTCACTGACAACAGTGCCCTGTAGAATGCGTTTAGGCATTATGCGTTCCTTTAAGCCTTAGCTTCAGCCGCCTTCTGGCGAGCAATTGTCTTGATGCGCGCAATGTCGCGACGCACTTCTTTAACACGTGATGTTTTTTCCAACTGGCCAGTGGCAGCTTGAAAGCGCAGGTTAAATTGCTCTTTCTTTAGCTTTTCTAGTTCGTCACTAAGCTGGTCAGCGCTCATTGCGTGGATATCATTAGCTTTCATGATAGTTTCCTACTCAGCAACACGTTGAATAAAGCGCGTTTTAACAGAAAGCTTAGCAGCTCCCAAACGCAATGCTTCACGTGCGATTTCTTCATTTACACCGTCAATTTCGAACATGACACGGCCAGGTTTGACCTTACATGCCCAATAATCAACAGAACCTTTACCTTTACCCATACGAACTTCAGTAGGTTTAGT
>CAJQOR010000223.1 GCA_905479965.1 uncultured Rhizobiaceae group bacterium
TCACATTTTCAAACAAAAATACATAGCAAATGCGAAGTTGCAGCCTGATAAAATCTTTTGGCCGGTTTCGCAAGCAAAAAACGCTTGTTTTCATGTGATTTGGTGAAGCTTAGCTTATGTAGTGTGTATATTTAGAATTTAAAGGGGTTGGGTTATCAAGATGATCGTTCATCTATCCGACTTTGCAAGAACCGTTTCACACCTTCATCGGGTTCTAACAATATTGCTTTATCATAAAAGACCCGCGCGTGATCAATATCTCCATCGCGCCGGGCAATATCAGCGCGTATTGCGCAAGACTGGGCCTTTTCACCGTTCTGTGTTTCCCACTTATCCAGCGCTGCATAGCTTGAATTGGCGTCATCGATGTAACTTGCAGCGGCAATGCGGTTGAGCGCAAACATTGGCGATGAATGAAGCTCTAAAAGCTGATCATAACATGTGGTGATTTCAGCCCAATTTGTTTTAAAAAACGTAATGCTGGTCGAATGATGGGCCGCGATGCCCGCCTGAAGCAGATATATCCCCGCATCTAATTTGTTGTCTGCATTGATATTTTGCGCATTTTGAACGTGAAACAAACCTGCCTTGATTAAATCTCTATCCCAAAGATCACGATCCTGCGCTTCCAAGGGGATCAACGTCCTACCCTTAAATCGCGCTGATCGACGTGCTTCACCCAATAAGATCAGCGCCATCAAGCCATGGGCTTCTGCAAGCTTTGGCATATAAAGGCAAAAGCGTGCTGCCAAACGAATAGCTTCAAGGACGAGATCAGCGCGTTGATGCGTTGCATTGCGGCTAGCGCGGTAGCCTTCGTTATAAATCAAATAAATCGCCGCTAGAACTTGTCGAACCCTGTTAGACAAGTCCTCTGGTTGCGGCAGAGTTGTCGATATTTTAGCCGCTTTCATCTTCCGCTTTGCGCGGAGTAAACGCGAGCGGATGGCCTCTTCATGATGATCAAAAGCTTTGCCAATCTCATATGGTTTTAACCCACCAATGAGACGCAACACCAAAATCACTTGATCTTTTGGGCTTATGGCGGGGTGGCAACATAAAAACATCAAAGACAATTCATCATCCAGCACGCTGGTATCAGGTGAGATATCATTATCATTGCTGGTTTGTTTGATCATCTCATGGGCCGATGAATGGGTTTTAACGGCGCGCGCGCTATCAATAAAACGATTTCGCGCTGTTTTGCGGATCCATGCGCCTTGATTCTCAGGCACGCGTTCTTTCCATGCTCTAAAAGCTGTTTCAAACGCGGATTGCACGCATTCTTCAGCCAATGAAATATCACCGCAGACGCGCAACATATAAGCAACGCTCGGGCCCCAATCAGCCTTAAAACTATCTTCTAAAACGCGATCTATATTTGCCATGCAGGGAGCTTTTTTGTTTTTCAAACTCTTGCGGCGATTATATTCACCGCAAGAGGCATCAATTCAGATGAAGGAATTATCTATAGTTCTAACATTTGCGATACGTCCATAACCGGGCGCACTTCAACACGGCCAAATCCATAGGCGACAAGCGGCACCTTTGCAGCCCATTTAAGCGCGTCTTCAAGGTTATCGCAATTAACCACGTACCAGCCGGAAATTTGTTCCTTTAACTCAGCAAAAGGACCATCGTGATATTGGATTTCATCACCTTGCTTTTCGAGCGTTGTCGCCGTATCTGCAGCTTCCACTGCTTCTCCTGCCACAAAAACACCAGCAGCGTTTGTTTCTTCATTAAATGTTCGATACGCGCGCATATAAGTTACAAAAGCATCGCTACCTGGTTCTGGACCAGTATTTGGTTCTGCAACGAGAAAAAAATTATACAACATCATCATGTCTCCTGTTTGTTTTAAGCTTAAATAGCTGTTGTGATTTATTCAATCACGAGAGAGACGTTTGAGAAGTGTAAAGTGCGTCAAAAAAAGAGACTTATTTTGAAAATATAATGTGTTTGCAAATAGCATAGGTATAAAATGATCCGCGATGTGTGGTGTTCGCGGACCATTATTGTGCGTGGTGCATGGATTAAACCCAAAAGTCGAATTTACGGATGTTGCGCGTTGCTTCAACCAATTCAGCTCGGTTCATTTTTTGCATTTCTTCAAGCGATGGCATGTTTTGCGCAGCTTCTAGCTGATCAGCGGCTTCTTGTGCATGGGTAAAACGGTCTTCCGACGAATAGCGAAATATCGACGCCATTTCCCGCCATAAGGCTAAAAACGAAATTGTTGCAGTTTCTGTGTTTTCACTGGGTAAGTTTGGCGCAAATGTTGCATTTGAATAATTCATAATAATCTCCTGTTGAATTTGAAACACAAATAACAGTTGATTTTGAATTTGAAAAACGAATATAACAAATAATGAACATTTGATTTTCAAATCATAAACCAAGTTGGCCCCAAACCCGTGAGTTATGTCCTATGAATATTGATATCGGAAATTTACGCGCATTTTGTGTCGTTGCAGAGAAAGAAAGTTTCACATTGGCAGGTGAATTACTGGGTGCAACGCAATCTACCATTTCTATGCGCGTTAAAAAACTTGAGCAATTATTGGGTCAAAAACTGTTTGAAAGCTCGCCGCATGGCGTCGAACTTACTAATTTTGGCTCGGATTTCATGCCAAAAGCGCAGGAATTGCTCGGTGCACACGATCATACACTGCACATCATGACACACCAAAGTGAGCTACAGAGCTTTCGATTGGGAGTGACTTATCATGGTATTGATCAAAATCTTCGGGAGCTTTTGCTTACTTTACGAGAAAGATTTCCGCAATATCGGCTAACCGTGAGTATTTTAAGTTCGGAAGAATTATATGCGGGGCTGAGCCGTAATAAATTGGATGCAATTGTCGCAAAGCGTATTTCGGGTGACCACAAGGGTGAACGGCTGTTTGACGGTCATCTTACCTGGATGGCGGCAAAAGATTTTGTTTATGATCAAAATGAACCCTTACCGCTGGTTTCATTAGGTGCACCATGTTCGATGCGCCAAATGGCGATCAATGTTCTCAATACCAATAAAATCAAATGGCAAGAGATATTTATCGGCTCAAACGTCTTTGCTGTCAAAGCTGCATTATCTGCTGGCTTAGGGATCGCATGCCTTGAACATCGCACCATACCAGATGATTGCCAGATACTAGGAAAAGACGCCAATTTACCTAACTTAGCCAAGACTGAGTTTGTGCTGGAAGCAACGTCCACTGCGCGGCGACGGGATAAAAACTTACTGGATGTCGTCACAGATTTCTTTAAACGGCAGAATAGTTAATCCTTCCGTTAAAAATGTCTTCATTTTATCAATCGAATATTCGCAAGATGGGTGTAGTGTCACGATAGGACAACCGGAGTAGGTCAAATGGCACTTAGTAAATTAAGCTCACGAAAAAGAAAACGCATGAGATTGAATGAGGATTGCAGTATTGAAAGTGCGCACCATTCATCAGGTGGTCGATTGGTCAATGTTTCAGAACAAGGAGTATGTGTTCAGTTACAAAGAACCATGCAGCTCAGTGACGGTGCAAATGTTAAGATATTTACTGAAAAAGCAGGCAGTCTTTTTGGTAAAATAGCTTGGCAGCACAAAAACCTGGTAGGCGTTGAATTGGAACTCAACTCGAACACCTACGCAAAAACACTCTCGCTCATTCGCGAACCAGCTTAGAACTTTTCATCCCTTATATGTAGCCGCTCATTAAATCGAGCGTTGATTAACCCGTTCCATCAGCGCTTCGGCTGTTTCTACGCGTTCTGAATAGCGATCAACAAGATATTCTGAACGCCCACGGGTTAAGTATGTGAATTTGACCAGTTCCTCGCACACATCAACAATCCGATTATAAAACCCAGATGGCTTCATGCGATCATCATTGTCAAACTCTGTCCACGCCTTGGCAACCGATGACTGGTTGGGAATTGTAATCATCCGCATCCAGCGACCTAATATACGCATTTGATTGACTGCATTAAAGCTCTGAGACCCACCATTTACTTGCATAACAGCAAGCGTTTTTCCTTGTGTTGGACGCACAGCTCCAACAGCTAATGGTATCCAATCTATTTGCGCTTTCATTATCCCCGTCATTGACCCATGGCGTTCAGGTGACACCCAAACCATGCCTTCAGACCATTTTGCAAGTTCACGCAGTTCCTGCACTTTTTCACTGTCTTCGGCTTTTACAGCATCTGGCAAAGGCAAATCGGTTGGATTAAAGATTTTTGCGTCGCAGCCGAGAGCTTCTAATAAGCGTTTAGATTCTTCTGCAACAAGACGAGAGAAAGACCGTTCGCGCAAAGAGCCATACAGTAAAAGTATACGAGGTGGATGATCAAAATCACTTGCATTTACAAGTTCTTGTTGCCGGATTTGCTGAAATTGATTCAACTCGACATTCTTTAGTTCATCACTCATTTAATGCGCTCACCATCTTCTTTGGTAAATTCCGATATTTCACGAGCAAGAAGCGGAAGAACTTCCTCCGATGGCCGACAAAGCTTGACGCCTTTAGATGAACAAACAATCGGTCGATTGACCAAGACAGGGTGTTCAAGCATTGCATCCAACAGCGTTTCATCAGATACGTTTTCATCTAACAACCCCAACTCTTCAGCTGGTGATTTTGATGTACGCAAAGCTTGACGCGGAGTTAGATCAGCAGCTGCAAATAAAGCTAACAATTGTGGACGGGACCATCCCTCTTTGAGATATTCAATAACGACGGGCTCTTCGCCAGATGTTTTGATCATCTCCAACACGTTTCGTGATGTTCCGCAGTCAGGGTTATGGTGAATAACAATGCTCATAATTTGTCTTTCATGGTTCAAATTTAATGACAACAAGTTTGTATTTTTAATGATGGCTCTATTTTTTCTGAACAACCACAGCCTTGTTCACCAGATGTCTTGGCGACTTCATCCTGGCGGCAGCATGCCTGTTGATCTTTGACAGCAGGACCACCGCAGCACGTATCAGTCTTTTTGTTCAAATCGATATCTCGTTCAGTCATTGGAGTCCCCATTTATTCAACAGCATTTCATAATTTTAGCAATTGCGATCTGACAGGCTTCTGGATCGCCACCGCAACAATCTTCCATTAAAAAAGACAACAGCTCACTTAGATTATCAAAATCAATTGAGTACCTAATGAAGCGCCCTTCCCGTGTGCTTTGAAGCAGACCTGCATTGGACAGTACACTCAAGTTCGATGACATAGTGTTTTGCTTCACCCCGAGTGCATCGGCAATGTCACCTGCAAGCATCCCACCGCTTCCAGCTTTAACTAGCAGCCTGAACACTTGGAGGCGGGTTTCCTGCGCGAGGGCGGAAAAATGTGCGATTGCAGTATTAATATCCATATATCATGAATTATCGATATATGGATATTCTGTCAAGCGATATTCTTTGATTGCTTGATTTTATTCACACAACCGATAGCCCGACTTCCGAAACGCGAGATCAAAGTGGAAATGATCTTGATGGGTTATATTAGCTCCGGGACCCAGCACCGTAGTGAAATAAGCGCACGCCCCTGCTCTCGCCGCCGCTTGGAATTTGGTATTCGATAACGCCTCTTTCACGCTATCTGTATTTGTTTGCACATTAATGACAGAACCGTTTTCTAGCTCAAATCCAGTAATATCCACTCCATTCGCAAAACCGTGCTCGCTAATTTTCCCGCCGGGCTTATTATTGCGGGTACGACAATGATAAGAAGTAGAGGTTTTAAGCGACTTGACGTCCTGACTTAAATACAATTTAGCCGAAGGGCGGACGATATTCTTGATCCAGTCATCTAAGGCGAGCACGACTTCACATCGCAGGGTAATTTCGCGCGACAAAGACATTCCGTCACTTAAACGAGTTACTGTTAGCGGGCGTTCAACAATGCAGCCCTTTTCATCCGTGATTTGTTTTTCAACTTTAAAAGCAACACGGCGGGATGCGAGCTTCTGCTCACATTGTTTTGCGACTTTAAGATCAAATGGCGGCTTGTTTTTTGCCCCTTCAAAGGGCTGAGCGGTCTTATTGTCGGCCACATGGTCATATTCGAGCGTTATTGCGGGAATTGGCACAGGATCCCATGGCTCAACATCCTCAGCATGAAGATTTTGCAACCAAAACGCACTCATTACGGCCGACAGAATAATTAATCGTATGAGATCAGAAATTATCCTTACGCTTTCTAATTTCTGCAAAGACATCAACATCTTGTGCATCTTCCATGTTCAAATGCGCGCGAATTGCCATATCCCCAGCCCGTAAAAACGGATTTGTTGCAAGCTCTATTGATAACATAGTTGGCACAGTGCTTTCGCCGGTGCGTCGTAAAGAGGCGACCAATTCACTGCGGTTCTGCAATGCTTCATTAGTTGGATCAACAGAAAGTGCAAACCCAACATTCGCCTCTGTATATTCATGTGCACAGTAAATGATTGTATCTTCCGGTAAGCTTGTGAGCTTTTGGAGCGATTGCCACATCATTTCAGCCGAGCCTTCAAACAAACGCCCGCACCCCATAACAAATAACGTATCACCCGAGAAAAGCACCTTACCATCCTCGATATAATAATTGAGCATATCAGTCGTATGGCCAGGGGTATGAATTGGCGTGACTAAATGGCCTGCAAACTCGAAGCTATCACCTTCTTTGATCGCTTTATCCAGACCCAAAATTGAAGACCCATAATCTGGCCCAACAACAAGACACTGAGTTTTCTCTTTAATCTCTAGCAAATGCGAGGTGTGATCGGCATGATGATGGGTGATCCAAACTTCTGATAATCGCCAGCCTTTTTCCTCAAGTGCTGCAAACATTGCATCCGCATCACCTGCATCAATACAAGCGGTTTCACCAGTTTCATCTTCATGTACCAACACACCATAATTATCAGATCGATAGGCGAATTGGTGAAAGTGTAGCGCCATTACCAGCTACCTTCATTTTTCATTGAAGCCCAAGGTTCTTGCACGGGTAGCGCATCACCTTCCTGCAAAAGCTCAATGGAAATATCATCAGGTGACTTTACAAATGCCATGCGCCCATCGCGTGGTGGACGATTAATTACGACACCTTGGTCCATCAGTTTTTGGCAGAAATCATAGATATTTTCGACTGTATAAGCTAAATGCCCCCACGAACGAGCCGTTGCGTAAGTTTCGTCTCCCTCCCAATTATACGTTAGTTCAAGCGTTGGCGCTTCGTTCTTTAAAGCTTCATCCTGATCTTGGTCAGCCGCGAGGAATATAAGCGTAAATTTGCCCTCCGGCACTTCTTTTCGCCTTACTTCAATGAGGCCCATTTTTTTGCACCAGAAATCGAGAGATTGATCCAAATCAGTCACGCGGATCATTGTATGTAAGTAACGCATTGTATTCATCGCCTTCCAAAATTATCAGTATTTGCCCTATATTGTCATAGTCATAGAGTGATTCAATATTAACTATTTAAAGCTAGCTTTGCGCCAAGTATTGTTGGTTAAGAGCATGTTTTTATTGTTACTGTGAATATTACAGGGTTATTCATCGCTCGCAATCTCAGTTTCTGTTTTCCACTTATAATTGGTGTGGAGCAAATGGATTTGGAGGTTTATACTGGCAGATAATTGTTGGAGTATACTTTGAGACTTGCAAATTTCTTTCGAACCAAACTAGGTTCCCTCGTTGCAATCCTTGGAATAACGAGCCTGTCGATCGTTGGAACAACCGCTACATATGACAGTTTGCACTTTTGGAAAAACAAAGAATATCTTCAAGAGTTAAACAAAAAGCTGTTAACGCGCGCCGAACTTGCTGCGGATTATGCAATTATAACACTGAATGAAAGTGCCGAAGCAGGATTTACTACATGTAGCGATATAAGTATGGGTGGTCTTGCCGAAACAATTTTCACAAAAAGCAACATCAAAGATATCGCCATTTTAGATACCAAAGGCAATTCAGTTTGTTCTGTCATCAGTGGTCGGCGTGCAACGTTCCCAATTGATATTTCTTTGAAGACGAAATTCCCAACCGCAAGTGATCAAATATACTTCGTAGAGGTGGGCACAGGATCAGAAGGCGTCATCGGGATCACCTGGCAGTTTGCTGATTTTGGCCTGATGGCACTTATCAACATCGACACGCTGTTATTTGACATTTTCCCAATGGATTGGCGAGATAATTCTATCGCTATAATTGGCTTTAATAAAAATGCACTGATAGGATCGCATAACAGCACCATGAATGCTGATTTCTTAAATGACCCAGACAAACAAATCATCTCCTATCAAGCAGAGTCTGGCCGCTATCCACTTAACGCGGAGCTAGCAGTGGAACTTGAGCAACTTGTCATGCACGGCCGCGAAGACGAGAACTTCTTCATTCTGGGTGGTGGTATTTTAGGTCTTTTGTTCGGAATTTTAATTGCGCAACTTTTGGCGCGGCCTGAAAATCCGATCACTGAAATAAAGCGCGGCATTGATGCCAATGAGTTTGTACCCTTTGTTCAACCCTTGTTTAATCTGTCAGATCTCAGGATTATTGGTGGTGAAGCATTAATGCGTTGGCAAAAGCCAGATGGTTCGATAATCCCACCTTCGCAATTCATCGCGCTTGCAGAAGACAGCGGCCTAATTGGGCCTATGACGCGCTCGATCATCAAACAAACACTCAATCATGTCGAAGATATCCTGATCCGCGATCGCAGCCTTAAAGTCTCATTTAATATCACACCAGAAGACCTGGTAAGTGATGGTTTTATTGTCGATTTGGCTTCAATTGTATCCAAAAGCAGTATCAAACCAGAGCAAATTGTGCTGGAGATTACCGAACGTCAGGAAATCAAAGATGAGCACAAAGCTGCAGCTGTTATTCAATCGTTAAAGTCGCTCGGTTATCGAATAGCCCTTGATGACACTGGAACGGGCCATAATGGCTTATCTTACATTCAGGATCTCAATGCTGACATCATGAAGATTGATAAAAAGTTCGTCGACTTTATTTCAGATGATGGCGGCACAGAAATTGTTCAAATGCTGGTGCAACTGGCTAAAGACATGAAAATGCAAACCATCGCTGAGGGCATTGAAACCAAAGATCAAGCACGCATCCTCAACAAGCTTGGCGTTGATCAGGGGCAAGGTTATTACGTTGCAAAACCCTTAGAGCCCAAAGAGTTCTGCATGCAGGTCCGAAAACAAGCTCTTAAATAACCCCCGTTTAAACAGATACACGACAACCCACAATCTCATCACAGATTTGCGAAGAGACGTGATTTTCAATTTCGCGTCGAATGCGCCATACAAGATCGCAGATGTCCACACGACATATTTGTCACATAGATAGCCATCTGAATTGAGATTGCTGGTTAAACTGGGGGTGCCACATGGCAAGCGTTAGAAACGTAAAATTTGAAGGCTCTTTAAACGAAACACTGGTTGCGCGACTGCACTTACCAGAAGGTGCAACACATGCTTATGCAATTTTTGCCCATTGCTTTACCTGTACAAAAGACATTCTCGCAGCCCGCAAGATTGCAGATGAGTTATCCAAACGCGGCATTGCCCTCCTGCGCTTTGACTTCACCGGATTAGGTGCATCCTCAGGCAATTTTGAAAACACAACGTTTACATCAAATATCGGTGACATATTGGCAGCAGCGCAGTTCTTACGCGCAAATTATGAAGCACCGAAAATTCTAATCGGCCATTCACTAGGTGGCGCTGCCATTTTAGCGGCTGCAGGCGAAGTACCCGAAGCCAAAGCTGTTGCCACAATCGGTGCGCCAGCGGATGCTGATCACGTCATCCATAATTTCGGCGCGCATCTTGATGAGATTGAAGAAAAAGGCATTGCAGAAGTTAAACTTGCTGGCCGCCCGTTTTCTATCAAGCAGGAATTTGTCAAAGACCTTCGCTCTCATTCAGTCACGGTAGAAGAACGCGTTGCGAAAATGAACAAAGCATTGATGGTTTTGCATTCACCTATTGATAACACGGTCGGAATTGAAAATGCCGGCAAAATTTATTCAGCAGCGAAACACCCAAAAAGCTTTGTCTCGCTCGATACTGCTGATCATCTATTATCTAGCTCAAAAGATGTGGCGTATGTTGCTGAAGTTATCTCCGCATGGGCGACGCGCTACGTAGATTATGATTATAAGGCTGCACAAAACCCTGTGATTGATGGCGCTGAGGTCAGCGAAACCAAAGACGGTAAGTTCCAAAACTCTGTGCGCGTTGGCAAACACTCTTTGATGGCCGATGAGCCTGAAACCGTTGGTGGCCATGATACAGGTCCAAGCCCATATGATTATTTAAATGTTGCACTTGGTGCATGCACATCTATGACAATTCGCATGTATGCCGACTTTAAGAAAATCCCGTTAAACCGCGTAACTGTTAACGTCACACACAGTAAAACACATGCTGAAGATTGCGCTGAATGCAATCTTGAAGATGATACCGTTGGTAAGATTGATCGCTTTGAACGCCGCATCAAACTCGAGGGAGAATTTGATTCAGAAACGCGCGATAAGATGCTGAAAATAGCTGATAAATGCCCGGTGCACAAAACGCTTGAAGCACATTCGGCGATTGTGACGAAGTTGGCGGATTAAAAATTAGTTTTGCAAAGATCAAGGCCGTTGCCATCATGATACGTAACGGCTTATTTTATTTAATACCCCAACAACCACGCAATGAAGAAAAAGAGTGGATATGGCATCACGCCAATA
>CAJQOR010000224.1 GCA_905479965.1 uncultured Rhizobiaceae group bacterium
AAACTATTTCGCAATCCCTCAAGTTTTTAGCAATTGTTTTGATGGGTAACTTGTTTGCACTATTATTATTGCTGGTGCCAGGCGTCAATCTGATCGCGTTTTTCGTGGTCAATGGTTATTTGCTTGGCCGCGAATATTTTGAGTTCGCCGCCATGCGCCATCACAGCTTACAAGATGCTAAGAAATTACGTTCACGTCACAGTACAACAATTTTCTTTGCTGGTCTGGTGATCGCAGGTTTCCTATCAATACCGCTATTAAATTTTTTAACCCCGTTTTTTGCAGCAGGCTTGATGGTGCATTTGCATAAAATGATTTTGGCAAAACCCTCACGCACAATGCGGTAAATTTAAAAAACTGTTAAAATAGTTGCGCTGGTAATTGGACCAGTGCAGCGGGTACATCGCAGGTTTTTTCTTTTGATCTGCAAATATCAGCAATGACGCATTTATCGCATTCAGGTTTCCGCGCTTTGCAGCAGTAACGACCATGCAAGATGAGCCAGTGATGCGCATGATATAAATATTCTTCCGGAATGCGCTTCATCAAGATGTCTTCAACATCATCAGGCGTCTTCCCTGGAGCTAACCGCAACCGATTGCCAATTCGAAACACATGTGTGTCGACAGCCATTGTCGGAATTCCAAAGGCCATAGATTGCACAACATTTGCAGTTTTTCGTCCAACACCTGGTAGTTTAACCAAGTCATCACGAGACTGCGGTACCACACCGCCAAAGTCATCAATCAGCATTTGACTAAGAGCAATAACGTTTTTTGCTTTGTTACGATATAGCCCAATAGTTTTGATATATTCTCGAACCTTCTCTTCTCCCAAACCCAACATTTTCTGAGGCGTATCAGCAATCGCGAAAAGCGCGCGTGTTGCTTTGTTCACACCCGCATCTGTTGCTTGCGCCGATAATGCAACGGCAACAACCAGCGTAAAAGGGTTTACGTGTTCAAGCTCACCTTTGGGTTCAGGGCGTTGAATTGAAAATCTACGAAACATCTCTTTGATCTCATCTTTCGTATAAGGAGATCGAGGCATAGGTTTGCGCTTGATAGATGGCTTACTTTTGGCACTCTTTGCCGCAGGCTTATTTTTGGTCTTTGGATTAGTCATGAATTATCTATACTTGCGATTACGTAAAAAAGGCAATGCAGCATGAATGAGAAACCTATTTTTGAAGCATTTTTGACACCCCATCGTTCACTAGGGCGAAAGGGGTTCACCGTCTTTGCAATTATTGTTGGCGCGTTGATCCTAGCGCATATAGTGATTTTTTTGATTGCAAAAGCATGGCCTGTTGCAATATTTTTAGGCTTGGATCTGATACTTATTTTTGGTGCCTTTTGGCTTAATTATCGTGCTGGTCGTGCGCGCGAAGAAATTGTTGTTTCTCGTCTTGAATTAAAGGTCAGTAAGGTGTCTCCCTCTGGCCAACGTTACGAAAAACTGTTCAACCCTTTGTGGACAAAATTTATGGTCGACCGGAAGGAAGACATCGGCATTACAGACATGAAGCTTCGATCTGAAGGCAGTGAACTGCGTATCGGCTCGTTTTTAAATCCAGATGACAGAGAGAGCTTTGCACGCGCATTTGGTGGTGCTCTTGCCACAGCAAAACGACGTTAACAGATTTTTCTTCTTTAAAAAGATACTTATGGCAAGAAACGGGTGGTGACTTAGTAAAAATTCATGTTTGATGCGCTCTATTCAAGATACAATAATAGGGCTGTCTGTCATGAATATGTCTGTAAAACCGCAAGTGAATATCACGCCAAATGGCTCGGACTATGAAGTTATTCGAAAAGTGATTGAACTGATATCAAAAGAATATCAGTCACAGCCAAGTCTTGAGATGATTTCCCATGATGTGGGTTTGGAGCAAACTAAATTACAAAAACTCTTCACGAGGTGGGCAGGATTATCCCCAAAAGCGTTTTTGCAAGCAGTTACAATAGATCATGCAAAGAGATTATTGGCGGAGGAAAATCTACCTTTGCTAGAAGCAAGCTATGAGGTTGGACTATCCGGACCAAGCCGCCTGCATGATTTGTTTGTTACGCATGAGGCAATGTCACCCGGCGATTTTAAAACCGGAGGCGAAGCATTAGAAATAAAATATGGATTTCATCAATGCCCATTTGGGATCGCGCTGATTATGGCAACGGATCGTGGCATGGCGGGCTTAGCATTTTGTGATCCAGGAGAAGAAGTCTCAGCATTTGAGGATATGTCCAGCCGTTGGAAACGCGCAAGATATGTGCAAGACGCAAAGACGACACAAAACTACGCGGATCAAATTTTTAATCCAGGAAAATGGCAACCGGATCAACCCATCCAATTGGTGTTAATCGGCACTGATTTTCAAGTTGAAGTTTGGCAAGCGCTATTGGATATTCCAATGGGTACGGCGACGACTTATTCAACAATTGCTGACAAAATTGGGCGCCCAAAAGCATCACGCGCGGTGGGCGCTGCTGTGGGTGCCAATCCGATATCTTTTGTGGTTCCCTGCCATCGTGCACTTGG
>CAJQOR010000225.1 GCA_905479965.1 uncultured Rhizobiaceae group bacterium
CTTCCAACGGGATTTTATCCCAAACAAATTCAGGCTCTCCCATATCAACAGATATCAGTCCTGTTTCGTGTTCTTTTGCGGTGAGTATGCCCGCAAGTGTCTGGAAGGTAAAAGCGTCTTTGCCTGTTTCTGCTGAAAGCGCCTGAACCACGCAGCGCGTTCCGTTGCCGCAAGCTTGTGCTTCTGAACCATCGGAATTTAAAATCATCACATAAGCATCTGTGCCATCAAGGCGCGGATCGTGGATCGCCATGATCTGGTCAAACTTTGTCGCGTCATTTTGCGCCAAACTGATCGCAGCCTGCGGCGTAATACGCGCGGAGTTTCCACGCATATCAACCACTAATATCTCATTGCCAGCGCCATTCATTTTGGCGAAAGGTGTTTGCTCAGTCATATCTTTCATCCATTTATGTCCCCAATATAGTGTTGGGTAAATGAATTTCCTAGTTCAAATAAAAAGACCATGCGCATGACCTTTAAGCCGTGCGCATGGTCGTCATAATTTTGTATGTTGTATTTAGCGGTGTTTGTTCTTTGGCTCAAACCCTGTTGGTTCAGCTGAACGCATGTTGCGAACCCAAACCTGGCGATTTGGATGCATGCCGCCGCCACGAACAGCAGGAACCGCCGATGTGCGCATGCGTTGAAGCAAACGTGTATCAGCAATGCCGCAATTTGGATGAACCCCGCCGTTATCGTCAACTTCTTTTTGCCATTTTGCTGTCCGCTCTGACAAAATTTTATCGTCTTTTAATGGAACACAATCAAGCACATTGTCATTTAAATCAATGATGATTTCATCGCCGTCTTCGACGAGCCCGATCGCACCACCGATAGCAGCCTCTGGACCGACGTGACCAATCACAAGGCCGACGGAGCCGCCAGAGAAACGGCCATCTGTCATCAATGCGATAACAATGCCTTTGTCACGACAAAGCGTTGTGATGCGCGATGTCGAATCTAGCATTTCAGGCATGCCAGGTGCGCCACTTGGGCCTTCATAACGAACAATTACAATGTCGTTGTTTTCAAAGCGTTCAGGGCGTTGCTCAAGTTCATCAAGGAGTGCTTGCTCGCCTGCAAAAGTTTTTGCCTTGCCTTTAAAGAGGTTATCTTCAAGACCGCCTTCAACACCTGCAAGTTTGAGCACCGCACCGAAATCTGGAGATAAATTACCTCCAAGAAGACGCAAGCCACCCGTTGGTTTATATGGTGCTTCAGCTGGATAAATGACGGTGCCATCAGCTTTTGGTGTCTTTAAACGCTCAACTTGTTCAGCCAATGTTTCACCAGTACAAGTCAGCGTGTCGCCATTTAGAAGGCCAGCTTCTAGCAGTTCACGAACGATCACCTGAACGCCGCCAACACCATCGATATCAACCATTGAATAACGACCATAAGGACGCGCATCTGTTAGAACCGGAACTTCATGTTTAGACAGATGATTAAATTCATCCGGGGTCATGACATCGCGCCAAAAATGCTCAAAGCCTGCAGCGCGCGCGATTTCAGGAATGTGCAAGATTACGTTGGTTGAGCCACCAACTGCCATGGCAACAATCAAAGCGTTGCGCAGTGAATCGCGCGTTACGATGTCACGCGGGCGAATTTGTTTGTTGATCAAGTTTTTCAAGTGGCCAACAAGTTCTGTCGGGAACTCTTCATAGCGGCGGCGATCATCAGATGCCGGGGCGACCATGTGCAATGGTTGCATACCCACAACACCGATAAAGGTTTGCATTGTATTATAGGTAAACATACCGCCACAGCTGCCGATGCCTGGGCATGCAGCGCAAGAAACTTTAAATTTGTAATCCGCATCATCATGACCTGCAACTTGATAGGCAGATACGATATCAATTGGTTCATTTGTATCAGGGTGCGTACCTGGGCGAATGGAACCATCTGACATGATGATCGCTGGTTGGTTGTGTTCCAAGATACCTGACAAAGTGCCAACAGGAGGCTTATCACACGCAACAACAGCGATTGTTCCACCAAGACCAGTTGCGCTTAAATGTTCGCAAACACTGTCATTGGTCACTTCACGGCCGATCAGCGAATAACGCATTTCACGCGTGCCGTTACGAATGCCGTCTGATGTTGCAATGGTATATTCTGGCTGCACCAAACGTAGCGCCATTTTACCATCTTCATCACCGATATTATCTAACAGACATTGGTGGATAGCTTCGACTTTATCCTGCACGCCCATATAACACTGGCTATCACCTTTTGTACCAATCACACCGACTGATGGCTTGTGTATCAGGTTAATATCTGTACCCAATTCGCGCGCAATGCCGATGGCTTGCGCATTACGACCAGGATGTGCATCAAGTGTGACAGGTTTAGATTTAGACAAGACTATACTCTTTCCGGGTTTTAATAGGGATTGTTAATCCGCGCTTTTTATTTTGTTCGACTTGTTGTGTATCGTTTTTGTAATCAACTGCAATATTTTTTCACAAAAAAAGCTGAAAATGTCGCATTTTTTGTCTCTCCTATTGAAAGTTTGTCAATGTTAGGCAGATTGAACACTTAGTTAGACAAATTGAACACTTAAGATTAAGAATATTTGTTGAAAATACATCAGGCCATATAATTGAACTTCACATTATGCAAAATCACCCGAGAGAACTTTGATGACGTCATTGGTTTAACGCTTGGTGATGAGCAAAATGACCTTCTACCATCGAATGTGCATTCAATTGCAGAGTCTACTTTATCACCGCTATTTCATCCCCGTGCGATCTGTCTTGATGAGCTAACTGTTGGGTTTGCGATGTATCAGTTTGGCGAGACTGGTGACTTTGACGAGGATGATTGTACGATTTGGCGTTTTATGATTGATCAAAAATACCAACAACAAGGTATTGGTAGGCTTGCGCTGGGTTTGGTGATAGATGAGATTAAAACCTATAATCGTGCCAAGCTGATTGACATATATTATCACCCCGAAAATATAGCTGCGAAAAAGCTCTATGCGAAATTTGGTTTTCGTGTTGTTGGTGATCGAGATGACGGAACGCTGATTACGGAAATTGCAATCTAATTGAATTATTAGTGATCTTAGGACTTTGGTATGTCCCAAACCTCACCTGGGCGCATGGGTCTAAAACGTTCAGGTTCTATAGCGCTATCCTCTAATGCTCTGGATAAATGTTCAACCGGTTCGTGAATAGCTTCATTGGTGAGTTTGAACGTGCCGAAATGATGTCCTGCTGCATATTTTGAATTGCTGAGCTTAAACCCTTCAACAGCTTCTGTTGGGTTTTGGTGCTGATGCTGCATAAACCAGCGCGGCTCATAGGCACCAATTGGCAAAATGCTGGCGCGAAATTCACTATGTTTTTCGCTTGCAGCACGATAATTGATCCCGTTGTGAAAACCAGTATCGCCAATGTGATAGAGCTTGCCTGCAAGTCCTTCGATCACAAATGCTGACCACAGCGCCATGCGGCGGTCATTCATGCCGCGTGCTGACCAATGGTGGCAGGGTTCGAAATGAAACTTGAGGCTGGCAAATTCTGCAATGTCGCCCCAATCGCCTGTTTGAATGTTCATTTGAGGCACCGCTTTATGGACAATTTTGTCATTGCCAAGCGGGGTGATGGTCAGTGGATCAAACTTTTCATAGAGTAACTTGAGAGTTGCCAAATCCAAATGGTCATAGTGATTATGAGTGAGCAAGATCACATCGATCTTTGGAAGGTCATCCATCGCAATACCAGGAACATTCCGTCGCTTGGGACCAATGAATGAAAACGGACTGGTTCTGGCTGACCAAACAGGATCGGTTAGAATATTGAGCCCACCGGTTTGAATTAAAAACGTGGCATGTCCAACCATAGTGAGCCGCATCGCATCTTGTGCAAGCGCGACATCTGGTTTTGCTTGTTTAAACGGGCTTTCATGTTCATCGGGCCAACTTCTGTTTGTTTTATCAACAAATCGCCATTTCAAAAGGTCTTTGAAACTACCTGGTGGATTGCCATTTGGGTTGAAAAAATACGTGCCGTCAAAGTGATCTGATACGGGGCCTTGGTAATAGGGGTTTTTGCTCATGCCCTTCAGATAGGGTTGGGGGGATAGTATTTCAAATCGATGCTTGTCTCATTGCATGACATTTGCCGGTTTAAACCTCGATAAACTTGACATATCCATGTAATTGCTGTTTAAGCCGCATCACATATCTCAAAGCTACGAGTTTTAACTCTAGGCCACCGAACGGGACCCGAAAAGGTATAAAGAGATCCCAATAGGTTCACATCCGACAGCGCGTTGCGCCCTCGGGTGCGTTTTGGCTTTGGTCATTGGTTTGATCAAAGTCTTGGGCTTAGATGTTGAAAATCTTGCCAAGGATGACGATTTTCTTTGTAAGATCATAAAAGGTTTTACGGAAAAAAGGACGATAAAGCAGATGTTTGATAATCTTCAGGACCGCTTGGGTTCCATTTTAAACGGCCTTACGGGCAGAGGTGCACTTTCTGATAAGGATGTGTCTGCCGCATTGCGTGAGGTTCGTCGTGCTTTGCTAGAAGCTGATGTGGCCTTGGAAGTTGTACGCGATTTTACGGAAAAAGTTCGCGAAAAATCTGTTGGCGCTGAGATTTTAAAATC
Organism: uncultured Rhizobiaceae group bacterium; assembly: GCA_905479965.1. The sequence continues at coordinate 4,627 of CAJQOR010000225.1, forward strand.
CATCAAGCCCGGACAGATGGTTGTCAAAATTGTTCATGATGAACTGATTGAAATGCTTGGTTCAGAAGGTGTGTCGCTTGATCTAAACGCACCTGCGCCCGTTGTTATCATGATGGTCGGCCTTCAAGGCTCAGGTAAAACGACAACATCTGGCAAGATTGCTGCGCGTTTGGCCGCTCGTGATCGTAAAAAAGTTTTGATGGCATCGCTTGATACGCGTCGTCCGGCAGCGCAAGAGCAATTGCGTCAATTGGGCGAGCAAACTGATACGGACACATTGCCGATTATCGAGGGTCAATCGCCAACTGATATTGCTGCGCGCGCAGTCCAAGCTGCAAAGCTTGGTGGTCATGATGTGGTTATCTTAGATACTGCAGGCCGCACCAGCATCGATGAGCCGTTGATGCAGGAAATGGCGGACATCAAAACCAAAGCCAATCCGCACGAAATTCTTCTCGTTGCCGATTCGCTTACTGGTCAAGATGCGGTGAACTTAGCGCGTAACTTTGATGATCGTGTTGGGATTACGGGTTTAGTTCTTACGCGTATGGACGGTGATGGTCGTGGTGGTGCAGCGCTTTCCATGCGTGCTGTCACAGGCAAGCCTATCAAACTGATCGGTGTTGGTGAGAAGATGGATGCTCTAGAAGAGTTCCACCCAAAACGGATCGCCGACCGTATTTTAGGCATGGGCGACATTGTCTCCCTTGTTGAAAAAGCTGCTGAAACCATTGACGCTGAAAAAGCTGCGAATATGGCTAAGCGCATGAAAGCAGGCAAGTTCGATATGAACGATCTTGCAGAGCAGCTTGGACAGATGAAATCCATGGGTGGTATGGGCGGTATTATGGGCATGATGCCTGGCATGGGTAAAATGAAGAACCAAATGGCTGCCGCTGGTCTTGATGATAAAATCTTTGATCGTCAGATCGCTATTATTTCATCTATGACCAAAAAAGAACGCACCAATCCCGAGCTTTTGAAAAACTCTCGTAAGAAACGTATCGCTGCAGGTTCAGGTACTTCTGCTGCCGACATCAATAAGCTTATCAAAATGCACCGCCAGATGGGTGACATGATGAAAGCCATGGGCGGCAAAAAAGGTGGTGGCATGATGAAACAAGCCCTTGGCGCTATGGGTGGCAAAATGGGTATGCCTGGAATGGGTGGCGGAATGGGTGGTGGAATGGGCGGAATGCCAGATCTATCCAATATGGATCCAAAACAAATTGAAGAGCTGCAAAAGCAAGCTAAAGCTGCCGGTCTTGGCAATGTTGGGGGTGGCGCAGGTGGTGGTCTTCCCGGTTTGGGCGGCGGTGGCCTTCCAGGATTGCCTGGCTTACCAAAGGGCAAGAAATAGTTATGAACTTCATTCCTAATATACCAACTCTTGAGACTGAGCGCTTAGTTTTGCGCGGGTTTGAAGAGCGTGATTTTGGCTTTGCGGCCGAAATATTTGGAGATGAGGAAACTGCACGGTTTATTGGTGGGCAAATGCCTGCTTATCAAGCATGGCGGGTGTTGGCCGGTATTTTAGGCCATTGGGCACTGCGCGGATTTGGTTTGTTTTGTGTTGATGAAAAAGCTTCTGGCAACACAGTTGGATTTTGCGGTCCTTGGCGCCCTGAGGGCTGGCCAGACAATGAAATTGGTTACGGCTTTTTGAAAACCGCACAAGGCAAAGGCTATGCATTTGAAGCGGCAAAGGCATCGCTAATATTTGCCTATGTTCAATTGGGTTGGGTATCAGCCATTTCTTTGATTGATGCGAAGAATGCACCATCACAGAAATTAGCTCAAAAACTGGGTGCGATAAACGAACAACAAAATGCAATGATCAACGATAAGTCATGCGATATCTGGCGTCACTTGCCGAAAGAAGAATTCCTAACGAGGTACTCATGAGCGAACAATCTCCAATGGACCAACTTTTAGAGTTGCGCGCATCGATCGATAATTTTGATGCAGCACTTGTGCACATTTTGGCTGAACGTTTCCGCGTCACCAAAGAAGTGGGCAAGTTAAAAGCAAATCACGAATTTCCTCCTTCTGATCCGAAGAGAGAGGGTGAACAAATCGAACGGTTGAGACGTTTGGCTGAACGTTCGAACCTTGACCCCGATTTTGCTGAAAAGTTTCTTGAATTCATTATCAAGGAAGTCATTCAGCATCACAAACAGGCGCGAGGATAACCTTCGCGACAACACTATCCGATGCATAAATTTTGCATCAAACGTCATTAGAAAAGGAA
>CAJQOR010000226.1 GCA_905479965.1 uncultured Rhizobiaceae group bacterium
GATGAATTGGATTTTCAGGTGCAGCTTCATACCGATACTCTCAACGAAAGTGGTTTTGTTGAAGATACTTTGGCCGCAATTGGTGATCGTACTATCCACATGTATCATACAGAAGGCGCTGGCGGTGGCCATGCGCCAGACATTATTCGCGTTGCCGGTGTTCACAATTGCCTCCCCTCATCCACCAACCCAACCAACCCGTTTACGATCAACACGTTTGATGAACATCTGGATATGACGATGGTTTGCCACCATCTTAATCCATCAATCCCTGAAGATGTTGCATTTGCAGAAAGCCGAATACGCGCGCAAACAATTGCAGCAGAAGATGTGCTGCACGATATTGGTGCGATTTCGATGCTTGGTTCTGACAGTCAAGGAATGGGCCGCATCAATGAGGTTATCACCCGAACCTGGCAACTTGCGTCTAAAATGAAAGTCCAACGTGGTCGTTTAGATACAGAACAAACAGCCACAGGGGATAATGAGCGAATTAAACGCTATATTGCAAAATATACCATCAATGCGGCGCGAAGTTTTGGCATCCAGTCGCATGTGGGATCGCTTGAAAGTGGAAAGATGGCGGACATCGTGCTTTGGCGACCGGCTTATTTTGGTAGCAAACCGGAATTGATTGTTAAAGGTGGTTTTATTGCATGGGGAGCAATGGGTGATTCAGCTGCCAGTTTGATGACATGTGAACCACTGATAATGCGACCGCAGTGGGGCGCTTTTGGAAGAGCTGCGCCCGATTTGAGCGCTTGTTTTGTGAACCCACTTGCCATTGAAAATAATCTTGCGGACAAGCTTGATCTAAAGAAATCACTGCTACCAGCAAAAGGTACGCGAACGCTTACTAAAGACAGTATGTTGCACAATGACGCGTGTCCGAACATCACCGTTGATCCGTCTACATTTGAAGTTTTCGTTGATGGCGAGCTGGCAACGTGTGAACCGGCATCAGAACTACCGCTTGCTCAGAGGTATATGTTGCGATGAATATTCAAGGACAAAAATTAGGGGCAGATCAACAAGAACTCAAAAGCAAGTTTGCCGCGCGCATAGGAATTGGCGGACCAGTTGGATCGGGGAAAACAGCGCTGATTGAGGCCTTGATACCGGTTTTCCAATCGCGCGGCGTTGATCTGGCAGTTATTACCAATGACTTGGTGACTAAGGAAGATGCTATGCGGCTGCAGCGCGGCGGGCTTATTGACCCTGAACGTGTGGTAGCCGTTGAAGCAGGCGCATGTCCTCACACAGTAATTCGTGAAGATCCAAGTTTAAATATCGCAGCTGCGGATGATCTGGCCGATAAATTCCCAAATCTTGATCTCATTTTAATTGAAAGCGGCGGCGATAATTTAGCCTCCACATTCTCCTTGGATCTTGTAGATTGGTGGATGTTTGTGATCGATGTTGCCCAAGGTGATGACATACCGCGCAAACGCGGGCCAAGCTTGATGCAAAGCGATTTGCTTGTTATCAACAAACTGGATCTTGCGCCTTATGTGCGGGTTGATGCTGCATCGATTGTCCAAGAGGCTAGCGAAATTCGCGGATCAGGAAGCACTATAGGCTGCGTGTCCATTGGCGAACAAACCACTGGTCTTTCAGAAATAGCTGATTTGATTTGCCACAATGTGTTGTTTCTTGATGTGGAGAGCACATCATGAATGTTCCGCTTGGCAAAAGTAAATTTGCGCCGATCCCTGGTCCTGCCACAAGGAGCGTAAAAGCGCATTTAAAGTTCAAGCAGCACGGTTTCAAAACACATCTAGCCAACCAATTCACACCGCATCCGTTTCATATTACCCGACCATTTATGATTGAAGACGATCCAAATGGCATGGCAACTTTATATCTGCAGTCAAGTTCAGGCGGGCTTTATCATGACGATGAACAGGTCTTGAATATTGACGTTGCACAAGGCGCGCATGCCCATGTTACCAGCCAGGCATCTACCGTGGTTCATAATTCTCATCGTGGCATTTCAAAATATTCAGTCGACTTGAAGGTTTATCAAAATGGATGGTTGGAATATTGCCCTGAGCCTAATATTTTATTTCCAGGTGCAAAGTCAGAAAACAAAATAAATGCGGTGATAGGTCCCAACAGTCGCCTGATATTAACCGATAGCCAGCTTTTACACGACCCGACTGGGCAAGGCATATTTTTTCAATCTCTTGTAAATGAAATCGTCATAAGGCATCCCGATCAACTGCCATTTTACATTGAGCGATCTGTGGTTAGCGGCAAGCACTGGTTTAGCGCGACCGACGGCAAGCTGTGTGCTGGCACTTTCATCGTCTATGATAGGCAAGCGATTGACAATATTTCAAATGCCTTAGAAGAGTGCATCTCAAAGTTTGATCCAAAACAAACCTATGCCGGGCTTTCAGTCTTAAAAGATCGATCAATCACATCGGTGCGAATGATCGCTAAAAGCGGCGCTGACTTATCCAATTCAATGACAAAATTATGGGAAGCTGCCCGTTTTGCCATGACGGGACAGATGCCAAAGCCAAGACGAAAATGACGAGAAAGAGATAGACAACTAAACCTTACAGAAAGGGTAGATTATGTTTCATGGAGATATTTCAAGCAGTAAAGATACTGCAGGCGTCGCTGTTGTTAATTACAAGATGCCACGCATGCATACCAAAGCAGAAGTCATTGAGAATTGCCACAAGATTGCGGACATGCTCAAGGGCATGAAAGTAGGTCTACCTGGATTGGACCTGGTGATTTTTCCTGAATATTCCACCCACGGCATTATGTATGACGAAAAAGAAATGTATGAGACAGCTTCCGCGATTCCGGGCGAAGAGACCGAAATTTTTGCCGCAGCCTGTCGCGAAGCAGACGTGTGGGGTGTGTTTTCTCTAACAGGTGAACGACATGAAGAACATCCTAAAAAAGCGCCCTATAACACGCTCATTTTGATGAACAACAAAGGCGAAATTGTTCAAAA
>CAJQOR010000227.1 GCA_905479965.1 uncultured Rhizobiaceae group bacterium
CGCCGTTCTGACCGAAACCCGGTATAAACTCTGAAACAGGGTCATAGAGTGATAACTCACCCTTTTCAATCAGACGCATTGCAGCAATAGAAACAACTGGTTTTGTCATGGAGGCTATCCAGTAGACAGTTTCACGTGTTGCTGGATCACCTTGTGGGTTGGCAATACCGAATTCACTCGCGTGAACACACTTGCCCGCGCGACGAACCTCAAGTGCACCATTTTTGAGACTACCGGCTGCCAACTCCCGAGAAATCCACATCTCGGCAGGTACGGGATTAAATTGAATTTCGGAGTTTATGTTCACCGCATCAAATCCGGTAAGAAAGTGATCAGGTTAGGATACGCAAAAAACAAAACAATCATAGCTAGGAAGGCAGCGACAAAGGGCAATGTTCCCGTCGATATCTGCGAGAGTGTGACGCGCTTATCTGAAACACCGGACAGCACATATAGGATCATTCCAACTGGCGGTGTTATCAACCCAATTTCGACAAGCATCACAAGCACAATACCAAACCAAAGCGGATCCCAACCTGCGGCCCCGATTACAGGTAAGATGATCGGCAGGGTCATCAAAATCATACTGATTGGTTCCATGAACATACCTAAGATCAGATAGAGAATCACGATTGCGATAAAAAGCCCAAGATCAGATAGATCCATCGCCTGAACGAACTGCACCAACGATTGTGGTATTGACAGGAAGTCCACCGCAAAGCTCATAACCGATGCGCCGACTGCGATCATCAAAAGGAATGAGGTCGCAAGTGCGGCTTCTTCTAATGCATCCAAAAAATCCAAAATGGAAAGAGACCGGCGGACAAAACCTATTAAGAGCGCTCCCAAAACACCAACTGCGCCTGCTTCGGTTGGGGTAGCAATCCCGGCGTATAGTGAGCCAAGAACCATGATCATGAGGATTAGGAAAGGCACGATACCCTTCATCGCAAATAGTTTTTCGCGCAGCGTCGCGCCCTTACCGACAGGAGCTGAGGAGCGGTCTAACCCGATCCAAATCAAAACAACCAGAGAAAATGCCGCAATCATCAGTATACCAGGGATAATGCCGGCCATGAATAGCTCCGTCACAGGAACTCCCGCCAATGGCCCATAGACGATCATTGCAATGCTCGGTGGGATCAAAATACCCAACGTGCCCCCTGCCGCGAGCACACCATAGGCTAATTCAGGCTTATAACCCTCGTGCATCATCTCTGGACCCGCTACCCGACCCATAGTGGCCGCTGTGGCAAGACTTGACCCCGAAACTGCAGCAAAAATACCGGAAGCAAGAATAGATGCATGCGCCAGGCTACCGCGCAGACGCCCCATGCTTAGGCGTGCTGCTGTAAACATCTCTGTTGAGGCATTACTTCGGACCAGGATTGATCCCATCAGCACAAACATTGGGATTGCCGCCAGTTCAAAGGTGTTCACAGATTCCCAAGTACGTTCACCAATATAGTTCAGTGTAACGGGTGGGAACCAGAAAATCATCGCAAAAATACCGATAGCAAGGAGACAAAATACCACCGGAAGACCGGAAAAGAGCAAGAAAAATAGTACTGCAATCAGGCCGATTGACTGAATGGAAAGGTCGGTATCCTCCGTCACGACAAAGAATAGTGCCACCGGAACAGTTACGGCGATTATAATGGTCAAAGCCTGTCTGCCGCCGACCAATACGGCGCTGGTTAGAGTTAAAATCCCTAAACACGCCAGAGCCTGCCATGGAGATAGATTTACTAATGCTGGGTTATACCCAACTACCAAAGCAAACAATAAGGCACCAATAGCTGGGATATATCCGACGACCCCGAATTTCGAAGGAGCATTAAACGTGAGAGCCAAAGCCAAACCGGCTAGACCCAAGACAGCAGATAGCTGAGGAATCCACAATGGTGTGTTTAGCAAGCTCCAGCTTCGTGCCCCGCTCTCAAGGTTTTCAGCCCAAAGACCCGTCACCTTCCAAAGAGCCACGAGAGTGACGAAAGTAGCAATCCAAGACAAGGAGTTCTTGATGTCATTTTGCCTCTGCGAAGAAAACCAATTCAGAACAAAATCTACCCGAACGTTTCCATCTCGGGTCGCCACAAATGCAGCTCCAATAAAGGTGATGATGACAACTAAGTAAGTGGAGACTTCGGTGACCCAAATCGTTGCATGACCAAAGAAACTGCGGCCAATGACTTCGAAGTTTACACTAACAAGCATCGCCAGTACTGACAGAATTGCCAGCCAGCGCGAAATAGAACCTATAAATTGACCTGCAGCCGAGGGTGCTGCTACCCCCGACTGGACCTGTGCTCGTTCATCCATTCTCTTACTCGACGGCCGATTTCGCGGTTGCAAGCACAGAGTCCGCATCCAGACCAACGCGTTCCATGTCAACACGCCATGCGGCAATAACAGGACCCTGAATGTCTTCCGCGTACACGCGGGTTGTCTCTTCATCTGAAATTTCCGTGAACTTCACACCCGCCTCGCGCCAAAGGCCGGGCATTTCAGCGGCACGCTCACGCCAGCGAACTTCGAAATCTGCTTCAATCGCTTCGAACTCAGCGGCAACCTTGGCCTGCAGATCTTTAGGTAGAGTATTCCAGGCGTCGTTGTTCACTAAAACCGGCGAAGGAACAACGCTACCCAGCTTCCAGTCTGAAGCGTAAGTGACGACTGAGCCAAAGCCTGCCCCATAGGCCCAGCAGCTGTCAGTGATTACACCTTCGATGACACCTCGCTCCAAAGCGGGAAGCACTTCGCCTGCTGAAAGTGAAACAGTGATTGCGCCAAGTTCCGCACCGATAAGACCTGTGCCGCGATTGTTTACGCGAAGTTTGCGGTCCTTCCATTCCTCAATCGTTGTGATCGGGATCGTCGAAAACAGGGTTTGGGGGCAGAATGCCGTCTCCATCAGCTCGGTCGAGTTGTAAACATCATTGTAAACTGCACGCACCTGATTGCCATACTCTGAATTAGAAAGCGCTGTCAGGTCATCGTAGCTCTCGGAAATGCTGGGCAGGCTTGGAACTGTAAAAAGCGGTTGAGAGCCCGTATAATATCCAGTCAACGGTAGTGTCATCTGCACCAGTCCATCGCGCACACCTTCTAACAAACGATTGCCTTTGACCAGCGATGAGTTTGCTGTGATGACCAGCTGGCCGTCTGTTGCTGCTGCGATGCGCGCAGGGATCGCCAGTGCAACTTCTTCATAAATGGTGCCCTTGACGGCCAAGTAAGCCAGCGTCCATTCGGTTGTTTCAGCCTGCGCAGTTACCGCGAAAAACGAAGTGCTTCCCAAAAGCAATGCAAAAATCGTATTCTTCATATTGTGTCCTCCCACAAATTTCTAATTTAAGCACCTTGTCCAGTGCCAGCAGATACAAATGCCAACGCGGATAAACCAAGAGCAACCCGAATGGCCTAGGCTAGGCGTCCCCGAGATCTGCCCAGCTATTTTAAAAAATATATCTGGTCGTACTGGGGCACATTATTTATATCGTATTCTTCCAATATTCGAGAATGATATAATTTAAATTGATGCATGGCTTGTTACTGAGGACACTAATGTTAGTGATAGCGTCCACCACTACTTGATCTTTTTGTTTAAGAACGCAATTATCTTATTCATGGATCAAGCGCATGGACTCCCTCTTATCGGCCAAACTTCTGACGTTGAGCACGCCCAGAGTGAAGAGCATTGGCGTTCTGTCTTTGGTGGAGTCTGGGGTGAACTCGATATTCGGTCTGTCAAGGATGGCAAAATATCAGGAAGTCTTCATAGTCGGAAGATTGGTGCCTTGACGTTCAATCGCATTGAGTTTGGCAATCAACAGTTTGAGCGATCAAGAGCTCGCCTAGAACAACTGGAGGAACCTTTTTACTCTCTCTCATTCCCTGAGAGCGGAGAGGCTTTTTGTCAGATCGGAGATATGAACACTCGCCTTGTTCCACAAAATGCATATTTGCTAAACAACGGATTGGCGGCGAAGCTGCTGGTAAATCACGAATATTCGACTTTTAATGTGAAGATTCCAGTTTGTGCTCTAGAGCACCGATTAGGTCGCAAAACAAATATACTTTCGAGGGCCATTGTTCAGCCTGACGCGATCTTTCACATGATGCAAAGGCTAGTAGCAGAGTTGCTCAAAAATGTAACGACACTTGATGAGCAGACGGCTGCCTTCATGACAAACCAAATGTTGGATACAGTTGCATTTTTTCTCAGCTCAGGCGGAAGTGTGTCAGAAGATAGTTTGGCAATTCAAGCAGTGAGAGCTCGGATTTTGTTTTATATCGACTCTCAATATAGGGATCCAACTCTTACCCCCCAGACAATTGCGCATGCCTGCGGAATATCACGCAGCTATCTGTACAAGGTTTTTTCTGAAGCCCCGTCTGTCATGGCAAGAATTCGGAAACGCCGGCTGGAAGCTGCCAGAGGAATGATTGAGTTGCGAGCTGTCTCATTGACTATGACAGAAGTTGCAATGGCTTGTGGATTTTCCAACTCGAGTGAATTTTCGCGACTCTTCAAGTCGGAATATGGAGTGACGCCAAGTAGTTTTTAGATCATAAATTCCCATACGTCGTGCTAGTCTCCAGGATGGTATTACCACTTTAATTTGAGCATCGCCGATGTCGAAGATCTATTGGCAGAACGCGGGATCACTGTTAGCCGTGAGGCGATCCGTCTTTGGGTTAATCGCTTCGGCCGACATTTCGCAGGCGGCATAATCCAGCATCCCTCACGAGCAGATGCAAACAACTTGGCAATACCCACATGTCTCCTTAGGGCCAATGGCCGAATACTTTATACCTATTTCATGACCGACGTTGAGGGGTAAACAGACTTCTGTCTTATCATAACCTCGGGAGGTCTGCTCTCGATGTGTAAGCTGAAATTAGGTCGCCGGATAAGGTCGGAAATTTTGTGCCAATTGCAGATATTTGCCCAATTTGATGAAAAACCTCTATTAATTATTGTGTCGAGTTAGCAGTTTGAATTTCTTCTTTCATCAACTCGACAAAATTCATTATGGCTGGAATACCGCTTAAGCTTACGCGCATATGTGCGCCCGCCGTCAGAAGAATAGCATTCGTTAAGCACTTGCAGTAGCTTCGGATTTTTCAAGCCAATTTGCAAGCTTTTCAGCGAGTGCATCTGGCGAGATTGGCTTGGATAGATAATCATCCATACCGACCTCAAAGCACTTCTCTTTATCACCCTTTAGCGCATGAGCTGTCACGCCAATTATTGGCACTCGCGCACCCGAAGTAGCTTCAATTTTGCGAATTTCTCGAGTTGCTTGATGACCGTTCATAACCGGCATCGAAACATCCATCAGAATGACCTTTGGCATATATTCCTGATAAAGGGCAACGCCCTCCTCACCATTATTGGCAATTTTGAACCTATATCCAATGTCCTTCAAAACTTGCGTAAATACGATTTGGTTGACTTCATTATCTTCACAAACCAGAACATCGATCTCGGTATCACTCTGAGCGATAAGAGGTGGTTTATCCGTAACAATATCTGTTACTTTTGACTTAACAGCGATGTCTTCTGAATCTACGTTTGGTGCCAAACTGATGACGTTTGATTTGTTGCTATAAGAACCCTGCAGCACATTGACAATTGTCTTCAGCAAGTGTGATGAGCGCGTTGGCTTGGTCAAATGAGCCTGAATTCCAAGGCTTGAGAATACCCGACCATCTTCCGTTTGGTCAACGGATGTTAACATGATGATCGGCACATCTTTAAATCGTGCATCAGATTTAAGTGCAGAAACCACGTCGCTTCCGGTCATTCCTGGCATCTGAAAATCTAGGATAATGCAATCCACTTTCAAACCTTGTCCATTTGCCGCGTCCATAAATGCTAACGCTTCCTGCCCAGATTCGGCAGCCGCGCACTCAAATTCCCAGGACTTCATTTGTTCTGTCAATATAGATCGATTGACCTTGTTATCATCGATAATAAGAATACGTGAGCCGGACACATCCATTGAAATTCGCTGTTTGTATTGAGATTGATCAATTTTTAATGAAATTTCAAACCAGAATGTTGTTCCTTTACCATATTCACTGGAGACACCAAATTCACCACTCATCAGTTTAACAAGCGATGATGCGATAGATAGACCTAATCCCGTACCCTCATGCTTACGCGAAGAAGAGGCATCAACTTGAGAGAATTTATCAAATACTTTTTCAACATCCTCATCGGGGATGCCAATTCCAGTGTCTTCTATTTCAAACCGCAATCGTTGAATTTTATCAGATCCGTTTTCCGTTAAATCACCAATAGCCTTAACGTTTGCATAGACATGGCCTTCTTCTGTAAACTTGACAGCATTTCCCATCATGTTGGTAATAATCTGACGAAGACGTCCAACATCACCTATAACAAAATCGGGAACCTGTGGATCAATGCGTACCAAAAACTCAAGATCTTTTTCTGCAGCCTTGGATGACACAAGTGTTGCAACATCTTCAACCGCTTCAGCCAATTGAAACGAGGCTGGATCAAGTTCCATTTTACCCGCGTCAATTTTGGAAAAATCAAGAATATCATTGATAATAGTAAGAAGGGATGCGCCAGATTTTATGATGACATCCGCAAACATGGCTTGTTTGGAATCTAAATCAGTTTTTGCCAATAGTTCAGCCATCCCCATAACACCATTCATCGGTGTACGGATCTCATGACTCATATTTGCTAAAAACTCACTCTTGGCTCGCTCTGCATCTTCTGCCTTTTCAAGTGCTTGAGACATTTCTGTTACATCAGTATAGGTAACGATGGCACCGCAACCTATACGGGGTGTAACCTCTGCAAATAACCTGCGACCAGAAGGTGTAAGCCTATCAATCTGATAGGGTACATCATTGGCAATGCAGTTGCGCATCTGCGCGATTGCGGTTTCGGCCTGATCAAAACCATAATCTCCACGCTCAGCAGAATAACGGATCATGGCTTCCATACTGCAGCCAACCTCGCACAAATGCGGAGGTATCTCTAGCAGACTTGCGGCCTTGGCATTTGAGAAGACAATCTCGTCTCCATCTAAAACCATGAACCCCTGCGCCATTTTCTGTGCTGCTTCATCATGCATCGAATGGAGCTGCTCTGTATGATTTCTGACTTTTTGGAGCTCCGCTTCTTTATGCCGATCTGCTGTAATATCTGTGAACGTTACAATCTCGCCGCCCTCTGGACGAAATACGACATGGGATTGAATGATCCGTCCATTCGGAATTTTCGTGATACTGGAAAGATCTTGTCCATCGTTGATACCCCCAACAAACTCATTATAACTTTTTTCAACATCGTCTGTTTTACCGAAATCACCTCGTGCAATAAGGTATTTCAGGTAAGTTTCATAAGGTTTCCCTGGCGCTAAAAATTGGTCGTTTATATCAAGGAATGCATTCGCACGTTTATTACAAAAAAGAATTGTCTCGCAGTCATGAACCAAAATACCTTGGGCCATAGACTGAGTGGCCGCATCCAATATCATGTTTAGTTCGCTGCTTTGGTTTCTAATATCTTGTAGTTCGGCCTCGTAAGCGTGATCCATCGTTATATCAGTAAATGTGACAATTTGCCCACCACCCGGGCGCCCCACTGAATCAGACCTGACGATCATTCCATTTGCTAATTTGGAGATGGTATTACCGGCGTCACCCTCTTTTGCATTCCGGAGAATTTCATCAGCGTGCTTTTCGGCATCTCTCACGTCGCCCATATCACCGCGAGCTATACGGAATAAAAGATGACCTCTTACACTTTTTCCTGGTGCTAGAATTTTAGTGGGAACGTCCAGAAGATCATTAGCACGACTGTTACAAAACAGTATGTTGGAACCATCATGAACCAAAATACCTTGAGCCATAATTTCTGTGGTGTCTTTCCATAGAATTGAAAGCTTTCGAAAACGTTCAAGCTCTTGGGCTTCAGACACATTTAAGGTGTTATTATTTCCCGCGTCATTTGTAGATGTTTTATCTTGGATATTACGACTATCAACCATTTTGATCTTTAACCCTTACCGCCTAGCGGAGCATTAAAGACGATTTATGTAAATAATACATTACATCGTCCACGCAGCCTCCTCCTGGAGCAGTCCGGCATTGTTTTGAAACTGCATCGAGATGTGACTACAGAACAGCTGCATTAACCTGACGATGGTGAGCTAGATGCTGAATTTAGGCGACGGCATTTTCCATTCTAAGATCATGTTTGCCCATATGAAGAGCTTTCCAAATGAAAGCAGTTTTCAGTGGCTCTTCAATCTCCCAAACCAGAAGTAGTTCGAATAGCCTACACGATGCCGCCGCCAGCACTTGAAACAGCTGGGCGTTCGTCCGCAATTTTCTTGCGATAAGCTGATGCTCGATAGGCTGCAATGGGATCGATGGCACCCCCAGCATTTGCCCTTGCCAATGCCAGAATGGGTTCAACATCGGTTCTAAATGCCGTTTTGAGAGTGTTAGACGCCATCAAAGCATCGTTGTTTGCTTGGGCCTCCTCAAGCACCTTACGGTCAACAAGCAAAGCTTGAGCATAGGCGCGCTGAACTTCCATCGCGCTTGCCATTAAGCTTTCGATCGGATCAGTTACATTGTGGCTCTGATCGAGCATGTGCATTGGGTTGAAACCAGGTTTGTCCTCTGCATCTACCAATTCGTTGAAGACTAAGAATAAGCGGTACGGGTCGATAGAGCCTGTATCAAGATCATCGTCACCATATTTACTGTCGTTAAAATGGAAGCCACCTAGTTTTCCAAATTGAATGAGCCGCGCGACAATCATTTCGATGTTCACATTTGGTGCATGATGACCAAGATCAACAAGGCAAAAAGCTTTCTCGCCCAATTCTTTGGAAATGAGATAGTTGGTGCCCCAGTCCTGCACAACGGTTGAGTAAAACGCAGGTTCATACATTTTGTGCTCAGTTAATAGCCGCCAATCATCTGGAAGGGCTGCATAAATTGATTTGGCACTGTCTAAATAGCGCTCAAATTGTTTGGTGAAATTCACCTGCCCTGGAAAATTTGAACCATCTCCCACCCACACAGTTAAAGCTTTTGAACCAATGGCTCTGCCAAGTTCAATACAGGCTAGATTATGTTCAATAGCCTGTTGGCGACATGCTTTATCAGTGTGCGAAAGCGACCCAAATTTATAAGAATGTTTTTGCTCGTCCTGATCCTGAAATGTATTGGAATTCATAGCATCAAATTTAAGACCAACTTCTTCAGATTTACTGATCAGATCTGCGGCGGGAACATCATCCCAAGGAATGTGAAGTGATACAGCAGGTGTTGCTTTCGCTAATTGTTGAATAACGCCGCAATCATCGAGCTTGTCGAATATATGCCGTGGTTCACCTACATTTGGAAAGCGGGCAAATCTGGTTCCACCTGTGCCAACACCCCAGCTCGGGATGGCAACGCCATATTGCGCAACTTTGGAACAGATATTTTCTATATCTAGGTTTCGCCGAGCGAGTTGCTCACCTAGATTTTGATAGTCGATTTCTAAGTCTTTTGCTGCGCGCTCATTAGACTGCGCAATAATATCATTGCTGATCATTTCACCGCTCCCCACTATCGCGTAAATGCCTGAACATTACCTGCATCAACATTGATGATATTGCCTGTCGACTTCGCAGACAAATCTGATGCTAAGAAATATGCAGCCTCCGCGATGTCTTCTGGAAGCACGGAACGTTTTAACATGGATCTTTGACGATAATGTTCCTCCAGACCAGCTTTATCCTTACCATATGTGGCCGCTCTTTGCTCGAGCCAGTCGCCAGACCAAATTTTGGATCCTTTCAGGACTGCATCGGGATTAACAACATTGACGCGGATGCCTTGCTCAGCACCTTCTAATGCCAGACAGCGGGCAAGGTGTATTTCCGAAGCTTTGGCTGTGCAATAGGCAGATGCGTTTGGCGAGGCTGCTAGACCATTTTTGGATGCAATAAACACAACAGCACCACCAAGATTTTGTTTCTTCAGCATTTTAAAAGCTTCTCGGCCGGTCAAAAAATACCCTGTCGAGAGGATCGACATATTTTTATTCCAGAGTTCAAGCGAGGTTTCTTCAACCGGTGCTGAGCTTGCAATGCCTGCATTGGAAACCAGAACGTCCACACCACCAAATTCTAGTGCACAATTTGCAAATGCTTCGATGACCGAAGCCTCTTTTGTAACATCCATGATCACCGATCGAACCACATCTTTTGAAAAGCGATCAGCAAGATTTTCATGCACATTGTTTAAAGTGTCTGCGTCAATATCAGCCAGCACAACGCATGCGCCTTCTTCTAAATACTTTGCAGCTGTTGCTGATCCTATACCGCCAGCGCCGCCGGTTACAAGTGCGATACGCCCTTCCATCGATTTTGGTTTTGGCATGCGTTGAAGTTTAGCCTCTTCTAAGAGCCAATATTCGATATCAAATGCTTCCTGTTCGGGTAATCCGCAATAGGTACTGACGCCATTTGCACCACGCATCACGTTGATCGCATTAATGTAAAATTCTGCAGAGACGCGCGCTGTTGATTTGTTCTTGGCAAATGTAATCATACCAACGCCAGGAATTAGATAAACGACAGCATTTGGATCACGTATTTCAGGGGAATTATCATGTCGGCAGCGCTCATAATATTCCCGGTAATCTTCCCGATAAGCAGCAATTGAGTTCACCAATCCATCAAGTGTTGCTTCAATATTTGATTTTCTAGGATCCAGATCGATGATAAGTGGCCTGATCTTGGTTCTTAAAAAATGATCGGGACATGACGTCCCAAGTTTTGCAAGATCTGGCATTTCATTTGAATTCACGAACTCAAGGACCGCATCACTATCATCAAAATGACCGACCATATGATTTTGGCTGGATATCATCCCTCTAATTGCTGGCATGAGCTGGTGTGCGATTTCTCGGCGCTTGTTCTGATCCAAGCTTTGGTATTTCTCTCCTCCAAAAGCCGGTTTTCCAACTAGATTGTCGGCAAACCAGTCTGTAGCCTTTTGGATGATGTCAAGTGTCAATTCGTAGCAAATTTTAGCATCGTCATCCCAGGTGAAAAGACCATGACTTTCGAGAACCACACCTTTGGCATTGGGGTTTTCTTTACAAAATTTCTCAAGCCATAGGCCCAGCTCAAATCCTGGTCGTTTCCATGGCAGCCAGCCAATATCGTTTCCAAAAATTTCCTGTGTTAGCTCTTTTGAGTTTTCAGATGCTGCGATGGCAATAATCGCATCTGGGTGCATATGATCGACGTGTTTCTTGGGCACATAGGCGTGCAAAGGCGTATCAATTGATGGAGCGCGCGTGTTTAAATTGAAGTTGCAGTGAGATAGATAGCCGACCATTTCATCTTCAAACTCAAGGCCGCGATAAAGGCCCTTTAGTGCGTTGAGCTTATCCATATAAAGTGTGGCAAAACCATCCATTTTGATGGAACCCACATCGCCGCCAGAGCCTTTAACCCACAAAACTTCAACTTGTTCGCCTGTTAATGGGTCTTTTTCCAAAGCTTTTACAGACGTATTTCCACCCCCATAATTGGTAATCCTCTTGTCAGACCCAAGAAGATTTGAGCGATAAAGTAGTAATTCTGGTTCGGATTTACCAGCAGCAAATTTTGAATCCCATAAATTTTTTAGTTTTGCATGATTTTCGGCATTCGCCGCTGGTCGTGACA
>CAJQOR010000228.1 GCA_905479965.1 uncultured Rhizobiaceae group bacterium
GGTTATCGAGGATTGCGCCCACACAATGGGGGCAGAATGGAATGGAACAAAAAGTGGTAATTTTGGTGTTATCGGTTGCTTTAGCACGCAAACCTATAAACATATGAATAGCGGTGAAGGTGGCTTTCTAACCACCAACGATGCTGACCTCATGGCAAAAGCCACAATTTTGTCAGGCTCTTACATGTTATATGAAAAACATCTTGCCAGACCTGATATGTCCGATTACGCCCATGCAAGATATGAAATGCCAAATTGCTCATCACGCATGGATAATCTACGCGCTGCCATTTTAAGACCTCAACTTGCCAGGCTCGACCATAATATTGATCGCTGGAATTCAAGATATCAGATTTTAGAACAGGCGTTTAAAAACACCAGTGGTCTTAAAGTGCGCGAGCGTCCGCAGTGTGAGAAATATGTGGGTTCATCCATTCAATTTTTAATCCCTCACTGGCCACAGGAAAAGATAGAGCAGTTTGTCAAAAACTGTTTCGAACGTGGTGTAGAACTTAAATGGTTTGGCAATGCCAACCCCGTAGGCTTCACCTCTCGTTATGACAGTTGGACCTACGCACCCAAACAATCCTTAGCGCAAACCATTGAGATTTTGAAACAGATCATGGATATGCGCGTTCCATTAAGCTTCACAGAAGAAGACTGCGCGCTGATTGGGACAATCATAAGTGACGAATTTAGCGCCTTAAATGACTAATCCCAATACAAACGGTTCAACTGACAACGTCAAAATGGCAATATCTGCGATCATCTTCGCAGTGTTTTCATTGTCATTAGGGGATGCAATTATCAAATCAATCAGCGTCAGTTTTCCGTTGTGGCAACTTTATGTATTAAGATCCGTCATTGCCATCCCGTTACTGCTGATATTTATTAAATGGCGTCGTTCTGGTTTAAACCTCATACCAAAAGCAATTGGCTGGGTTTTGCTACGAAGCTTCTTCATGGCCGCAATGTTAGCGACATATTATATAGCCCTGCCACACATGCAGCTCTCCGTCGCCGCAGCTGCATATAACACGCTCCCGCTTTTCATCATTTTGTTATCGGCAATTGTACTGAAGCAAAAAATCCAACCCATTGGATGGTTTGCAATTGGTTTGGGTTTTGTTGGGGTGTTGTTTTTGCTAAGGCCAACAATAGAGGGATTTAATCTGTATGCATTGCTCCCACTTTTCGGTGCCGTATTGCATGCAAGCGCAATGTTATTAACGCGCACCAAATGTAAAACTGAAAACCCATTGGTGCTCACATTATTCATCAACTACATGTTCATCGCCATCGGTGCGACTGTCACGCTAAGTTTATTGGCACTCAATTTGCCGCAAGACATTGTGGGGGTAAATGAGTTCTTGTTAGGTGGATGGGTGACGATCGGAACGCTCGAAATCATCGCACTATTTATTTTGGCAACTACAATTTTGGTTGGCAATATATTCGGCGCGATTGGATACCAAATAGCTTCTCCGCACATTGTTGCACCATTTGATTATTTCTACCTCATCTTCAGCGTACTTTGGGGCATGTTATTTTTCTCAGAATTTCCAAATATGACCACAGTGATCGGCATGGTGCTCATCACCTCAGCTGGCTTGATAACCATCCGGCAAAAATCATAGCGACAGGACCTGTGACGTTCCGCCTATTGCAAAACTAACAGCAAATTCTTACGTTTAAATAAGAAATTTGGAGATCATGTCTCCCTTTAACTCAACATATGCAGACGGGTGATCCAGATGAAAAAACTCAATACATCTTCAAAAGAAATGGTTGCTACCGCCCGTGCGCGCATTGCAGAGATTGAAACAACTGATCTGATTGAAATGGTCGATGATGAAAATACCGTTATCGTTGATATCAGAGATATTCGTGAACGCCAACGATCTGGCTATATCCCGGGAAGCTTTCACGCACCCCGCGGAATGATCGAATTTTGGGTAGATCCAGATAGTCCTTATTTTAAGGATGTTTTTGCGCAGGATAAAAAATATGTATTCCACTGCGCCTCAGGTTGGCGTTCAGCCCTAACCGTTGCCACGTTGAACGACATGGGCTTTGAAGCATCTCACTTAAAAGAAGGCTTTTCTACCTGGGCTGATAAAGGCGGGCCGGTCGAGACAGACAAATCGTAAACCCACAACTACTTGCGGATTATGAGCTCAGTATCTCTTGCAGCATGTAATATGACTTTTTAGGTATGCGTTCTTGCGTATCGAAATCGACATGCACAATTCCAAATCGTTCGTCATAACCAAAGGCCCATTCGAAATTATCCAAGAGCGACCAGGCGAAATAACCCTTAACGTTCACACCGTTATCGATTGCGGATTTAACCGCAGCTAAATGAAGCTGGAAAAATTCGCAGCGAAGGTCATCTTCAACTTTCTCATCGATCACATTGTCATGCAGCGCCATGCCATTTTCGGTCACAAAAATCGGGATATCTTTTGAATATTCAGTAGAAATTCGATTGAGGAAAAACTCCAAACCTTCCGGATAAATTTCCCAACCCATCGATGTTTTAGGCAAATTTCCTTTGTGTGATTTTGCAAATGGGAAGACCCCGGTACCATCATCGGAAATGAAATTACGGGTGTAGTAATTCAGGCCCAACCAATCGATCGGCTGCGATATAACTTTCAAATCGTCTTGCCAACCCTTAGGCATATGAGGCGCAAAGTATTCCAAAACATTTTCTGGATATTGGCCCTTAAAAATCGCATCGGCAAACCAGCGATTATAAATTCCATCAAACAGATCACGTGCGCGGACATCTTCATCCCTGTCGCTATCAATTGCGCCAAATTCCATGTTCAGCACAATGCCAGCATTGACATCACACTCGTTGCGAATGGCTTCAAGTGATAAACCATGGGCGAGCAAGATATTATGCATGGACTTTACTCCAGCATCTAACGATTGAAGACCTGGCGCATGATGGCCTAGAAAATGGCTCAACCACGCAACACACCAAGGCTCGTTGATTGTCGCAACTGATGCCAATCGATCGCCATAACGGTTTGCCATAATAGCCGAATAATCAGCGAAATATTTCGCTGTATCGCGAGATTGCCAACCACCTTTTTGTGACAATGCTAACGGCAACTCCCAATGATATAACGTTAAATGCGGCTCTAACCCGCGTTCCAAACATCCATCAATAACCTTGTCATAAAAATCCAACCCTTCCAGTAGAGCCTTGCCCTTGCCTTCTGGTTGAATGCGCGGCCATGCAGTTGAAAAACGATAAGCAGACATGCCCGCATTCTTGATGAGATCAAGATCCTCTGCCCATTTTTCAAAATGCGCGCATGCGATATCACCATTTGAATTGTTTACGGTCCCACCACGCCTGGCAAAATCATCCCAGTGGGATGGCCCGCAAATCCCCAGCTTCGTGCCTTCAATTTGATAGGAGGATGTCGCTGTGCCAAAGATGAAATCACTTGGGAAGTCCTGACACGAAATGTGTTGACCATTCATTTAAATTTCCCCTCCATGTCATATCGCTTAGTCAATTGGTATTCATGCACTTTAATCGCGATAAATTCAAAATGTAATCGATTACATATACAATCGAAATCGCAAAATTTGCAAGTGAATTCTTCACCACTAAATCTTGAATAGGGATGATCAAATTTGTAAGAGCTCAAATCTTAACCAGATAGGGGGTCTTGAAGAAATGCTCCTCCAAGTTATTTCCTTCACCTATCCTATCAATGATTAAGAATTTTGACGGCGTATCCAATGGTGTTAGCACCCCATGCCAGACATTGCGGTGATAATTCACCCCTTGCCCACCTTCAGATAAAAATGCCACAGGGTGCTTGGGTACTCCATGATCATCCTCGGCGACTATGACCAAAAACGGCTTGTCTTCTAGCGGGATAAAAGCCTGGCTTCCCAACGGATGCCGTTCAACCATTTCAAGCGTTAGGGGCACCTCATACGATCGGCCATAGCCAAGGCTTATGCCGGTATTTGCCCCATCACCCATCACATCTGTTATCGCAAGACCATGAAAGCGGTCACATTTACCGTTATTAATTGCAAAATCAGGTTCACGGTTAAAATCAATAACATCACCAAAGGGTGTAAAATCTTCCGATGTCAGAGCTTTGGCAAAAATCTCAATCATATCAATTAGCTCAATTTTGCGTGTCGATTGACATCTTTATAAAGCAGGTATCTAAATTTACCCGGGCCACCAGCATAACAAGCTTGAGGACAAAATGCGCGAAGCCACATGAAATCACCCGCTTCAACTTCAACCCAATCT
Source organism: uncultured Rhizobiaceae group bacterium (assembly GCA_905479965.1). The sequence goes on from CAJQOR010000228.1 coordinate 4,298, forward strand.
TGGTTCAAGCGATAAACAGCTTTGCCCTCTAGGACATATAAACCATGTTCCATTACATGAGTTTCTGCAAATGGAATAACCGCTCCGGGTTCAAATGTGACGACATTGATATGCATATCATGGCGCAAATCATCACTATCTACAAAGCGGGTCGTAGCCCACGCACCATCGGTATCAGGCATTGGGGTGGGAGCTACATCCTTATCGCTGGAGATTACCACATCAGGAT
>CAJQOR010000229.1 GCA_905479965.1 uncultured Rhizobiaceae group bacterium
CAGCAACAAATTAACGCCTTTTTTAAAAGCTTACCAAACAAACACAAGTAAAACTCGCTAGCGACCTCGTCGACCGCTCTCGTTCGGTGAGTGGCGTTCTACACACACCAATCACTACCGTCAACATCAAAATTCAAAAAAGTGACATAAAAGCCAAAAAAAACTGAGTTTCTTAACAAGACATTACCGTCAGAAATGGAAAACACAATAAAAACAAATACTTAATTAATTTCATTGTTTTTACATAAGGGCTTTAAATTCAAACGTTTTTAATGAAAATCTCCAAAACCCACCTATTGCGGGCTTTCACCTAAGTTAGACCAAATCTCCCCATTCAGGGCTTAATATTTAGCGTGTCATCCCTGCCACTTTTGCAGGCAGTTATTTACTATGGCTAAATTAGTTGCATATATCGCCGCAATATAACGGCTCATATTGACGGGGCGTAATATGTCCTACCTCTCGACGTGCAGATCATTTTTAAGTTAATTCACATGAGATGCCGATGAGCTACCAATGATTTGCCAGAGAGTTGCCAGAGAGTTGCCAGAGAGTTGCCAGAGAGTTGCCAGAGAGTTGCCAGAGAGTTGCAAGAGAGTTGCAAGAGAGTTGCAAGAGAGTTGCAAGAGAAAAGAATATGGTTTTCATTTATCTTCAATTGCGTATCATGCAATTTCCAACTGCTAATATGAGTGATGCTAAATATGTTAAGTAATGACCAAAATGTAATCGAAGGCGTTCGTGCCAAATTTGCCCATGTGGATAGCTGCCCTTTTCAAGGTGAACGGATATTCTTTGAAAACGCCGGCGGCGCGCTCACATTAAAAACTGTTGTTGACACATCCGCTAAGTTTGCGGCGATCCCCGACAATCAGGGAAGAGATAATCCTGCAAGCTATGCTCTTGTTGACATCATCAAAAAAGCTAAAGAAGACGCAAGCATATTCTTTAATACAGATTCTGGCCAATTCTTTGTAGGAGAAAGCGGCACGGAGCTGATCTTCCGCATCGTATGTGCCGCTATAATGTCATCCGATGACGGCGGCCAAGTGCTGGGAAGCACATTAGAGCACCCAGCAACGCGGAGCGCTTGCGAAAAATGGGCGAAAGCGGCTGGCAAACCCCACGTTTTAATTCGTCACAACAATGAAACTGGGTCTGTTGATCATAGTGCTTACGCAAAACAAGTCACAAAAGACACACGCGTTGCCACTATTCTTCATACCTCCCCAGTGTCGGGAATGGGCGTTGATGTGGCAGCAATATCAAAAGCCATTAGAAATGTTGCACCTGATTGCTTTATTATTGTCGATGGCATTCAACATGCAGCGCATGGTGGCTTGGATATTCAAGCCTATGATGTCGATGCATATATAGTCTCCCCCTATAAGATGTTCTCTCGCCACGGATATGGTCTTGCCTGGATTTCAGATCGTTTATCCGCACTTGATCACAATTCACTCGTGGGTGGCCCTGAAAACAATTGGGAATTGGGAACACGAGATACCGGAGCCTATGCTACGTTCTCTGATGTGGTGGAATATTATGAATGGTTGGGAAGCCAATTTACCGATGAAAAAGATCGCCGTGGGAAAATCATGGCTGCCAGCAAAGCAATTAAATCTCACGAAACAGATTTAACCAATGCCATGATCCACGGAACAGGCAATCAAAAAGGTTTGGCAGATATGCCGGAGGTCAGTGTTCTGTGTGGCATCGACAATCCTTTACGAGAGGGGCTTGTCGCGATGAATATTGAGGGAATGGATGCTCTTGAACTGGTGGATGCACTTAATAAACGTGGCATTCGCACTCATGCGCGCAAAGCCGACCACTATTCCGGCAACATTTTAAACCCACTTGGTTTACATTCTTGCGTTCGTGTTTCCATGTGCCACTATAATACCGAACATGAGGTATCCAATTTTCTTGCGGTTATAGACGAGATCGTCGCCCAATTAAAAAGCTAACAATTCAAAAGCAAGTGTATCGCAACATAATTAAATGGGTTCGCAATTGAATGTAAACGACCCAAGCCCCCAATCCTTGTAATGAAAGGCTAAAAGTTTCTTTAGTACTTTTTGCAATATTATGTCCCTAGTCAGGGTAGAAAACCCAATGCCGGGGACATTAATTGCAAAAGACGCCAGACATCATCACGGAATTTTCAATAGACGACGCTACTATCGCGGGTCAAATTGACGATGCTCGTGGTCATCCTCTGGTCAGATTTATTTCCATTCTGGCAATTGTAGCGGCACTATTTTTCTCAGCAGCACATATCGGCATCCAATATGCGCTCAACAACCTGTTAGTCGAAAAATCAAATAGCCTTGGAATGGGCTGGGCATACCATCTGGAAACACAATTTCCCGATGCAGGAAAAATTGCAGGCGTTACCCACAAAAGTCCGCTATTTTCATCGCACACCAAAAGTGAGATGGCTGAATTGATTGACGGCATGTTCCAAGTCGGAAGCATCTACCAACTAGATTTGATCAACCCTGATTGTAATTGTAGTACGACATTTGGTTCCTACACGGCAAATATTGGAAAACATGCCCGTCACAATCAAATCGGCCAAGACAAGAACTCAGATAAACACAATCACCCAGCAACAAGTCACCCCGTTAATTCTGAAACCAGTCTAGATGCACAAAAATCACGTGCAATCAATGAACCAACAAGTCATTATGATCACGATAAACAAGCAAACACAAACCAAAGCAAAGTACACAATCATCCAGAACTCGTTAACAACAGCGACTTGAATTCAATTTGGCCAATGAACTATGAAGCTGCAAATGAGGTTGCAACTTCAGGCTCACATACCAGCATCGTCGTATATGCAGATGTTGCCAACCAACCACCTATTTTGGGTGAGGTATATCACCCCGTTTTTGCCGATGGTGAGATAAAATACATCATCAGAGTATTGGTAGATCTCGAAGAAGCATATACCAGCTTATCACAGGCGTTATATGGTGGTGCGATTTTTATATTCATTTTGCTCATTGCAGTGACAAGCTACCCATTTGCAAAATATTTCCACACGTCAAAAGCTCAACGAAAAATTGATATCAAAGCACATTATTTAGCGACACATGATGTACTAACCAATGCATATAATCGCAACGCCTTCCAAGACTATGCACCTAAGATACTTAGATCCTGCGGCGACCGGGAAACTTCAGCCATTATCTTCTTATTTGATCTCGATAATTTCAAAGAGATCAATGATTATTATAGCCACCATGCAGGAGATCAGATCCTGCGTGCCTTTGCTCAGACACTTAAATCAAATCTTCCCAAAAATGGCCTTCTTGCCCGTCTAGGCGGCGATGAATTTGTTGTTATCATCTCAGATATCGATCCAACGCTTGCAATTGATGAAATTTTAGATATCCCAGAAGAACTAGCAACAGAGATAGATGATGGGCGCCAATTCATCCATGCAGCAGTTTCTGCAGGCGTTGCAATTTACCCTCGTGATGGTAGCAACATCAATGAACTAATGCGAAATGCAGACTTGGCGTTATACTCTGCAAAATCCGATTCCAAAACCAAACTGTGTAAATATGATGCCCAAATGGGTAAAACATTCAATGATCGTTTGGATTTAAGGGACGAATTTAAGTTTGCACTGCTAGAATCTGAGATCGAACCTTTCTATCAACCGCTTATCAACACTTCAACTGGACAAATTGAAGGATTTGAGGCGCTTGCAAGATGGCGTCACCCAAAACGGGGTGTATTAACACCCGGTGTTTTTTACGAAATGTTAGATGACATTGAATTAAGCGCCATGGTCGGAGACATCATGTTTGAGAAGATTATTACAAACATGAATGAGTGGACCAATGCACAAATCCCGTTCGGCACCATTGGCTTGAACGCAGGTGAAGGCGATTTGCTGCGCCCTGGCTTCTCACTCAAAATCTTATCAGAACTTGCAAAAAACAATCTTCCTAATGAATCTATTGCCATTGAAATTGTCGAAACTTGTATGTTTGGGAATAATAAAGATCTTTTCATCAACCATCTAAACGCACTCCAAAATGCAGGTTGCCGGATCGCATTGGATGATTTCGGAACAGGCTATTCTTCAATTACACAGATTAAAGAAATTCCCTGCACGACCGTTAAGATAGATAAGTCCTTTATCGAAAATGTTGCTGAAAGTGAAGCAGATCGCGCGATTATTCAAGCACTGCTTAATCTTGGTCGTAAACTTGGTTTTCACTTGATCATGGAAGGTATTGAAACAAAAGAACAGATGGAAATATTAAATCAGATTGGCGCACAATATATGCAAGGTTTTTATTTCGCCAAACCGATGCCTGCTCATGCAGTTCCTAAGTTCATTCAAGACACACAGGCTAAGAATACAGCACGTAAACAAGCTTAGTTTCCACAAAACGCAATTTGTATTTTTTTCTTCTTATTCACTTCAACAGTGCTAAAACCCCATAAACAATAAAGGCATGATTATGGGTTATATGATAAAAGGCGCCTATCATGAAGGTGAGGATGTTGGAGTTAATTTGCCATCCGGTGACTTTGAGCGGACAAAAAGCACTGTTCGAAACTGGATAACACATCATGGTGAAAGCGGCCCGACTGGCAAAAGTGGCTTTTTACCGGAACCTGATCGATATCATTTGTTTGTTGCATGGAATTGTCCTTGGGCACATCGCACATTACTTGCGCGAACACTTAAAAAGCTTGAAGAAATCATTTCAATTTCCGTTGCGAAACCAAATCGCAATGAGCAAGGTTGGATATTTGATGAGACAGGTGAGTTTTCCGATCCGCTATATGGCGTCAGCGCTGTCCACCAAATCTACTCAAAAGACGCGATGAAATATACCGGCCGCATCACTGTCCCTGTCCTATGGGACAAATTTCAAAACTGCATGGTTAGCAATGAATCTGCTGATATCGTTCGAATGCTCAATAACGCATTTCGTGAAACATCAAAAGACACTCCAAATCTTTATCCGGAGGATCTTGCAAATGACATCGATATTTGGAATGAGAAAATTTACAGCAAGGTCAATAATGGTGTTTATCGAGCAGGGTTTGCGTCCACTCAATCAGCCTATGAAACAGCTGCCATTGAGCTTTTCGAAAACTTAGATGCGATTGATCAACATCTTGGCGACAATCATTATCTATGTGGAGATCAATTCACCGAGGCTGATCTAAGGCTCTTTCCAACCCTTGCAAGGTTTGATGTCGCTTATCATTATGCGTTCAAGTGCAATTTAAAAAAGCTTTCGGACTACCAAAACCTCTGGCCTTATGCGCGTGAGATATATCAAATGTCGGGCGTATCTGACACGGTTCGATTTGATATTTATAAACGTGGCTATTTCAGCAAAAGTGAAAAACGCAATCCATTGGGAATCGTGCCGATTGGACCAATGGTGGATTGGAGCGAGCCACACGCAAGATAAGTTGTCGCGCTTCAATCTTTTGGCTTGTCTTCACCCAAAATGCGCCCCTATATGGACATCAAATAAGTATAGGACGGCAGATATGGCATTAAAACGAATGGTTCTTGAACTCGGTATGGGAACCGATATCCGAGGAGAAGACTATACCAAGGCAGCGTTAAGGGCAGTCCATAATGCTTTGCGCCAAAATTCACTTTCAATTGCAGACGCATTTGGTCTTAACCGCGAAGATATGGTGGTAAAAATTATTATCGGCGCGCAAAAACCTGACACCATCGATAAGCAGGCTCTGGCAGATCTGCTACCATACGGAAAAGCCCAAGTTGTCATTGAACATGGCGGCATGGACACACTCGCAGAGGATGGCTCAAGATCAACCATCATGGTCAATGCAGCATTAGTGGTTTATCTCGACTTACCTGAAGGTAAAACTTGGGGAGAAGCTGCATGAGCACTAAGTTGAAACGCATTATCCTTGAAATGGGAACTGGCAATGATCTCTACGGTGAAGATTATACAAAAGCCGCCAAGCGCGCTGTTCAAGATGCCCTTCATCATTCGTCGCTGACCATCTTTAAAAGCCTCAATATAGATCCAAACTCAATGCAAATTGAGCTTAATCTGGCAGCACAATGCCCTGATAAAATTGATCTTGAAGCGGTTGCAAGCACCCTGCCCTACGGACACGTTACGCCAAAGGGCATCCAAGGTGGACTTAATATTTATGATGAGGTTACAGATCGAACCACAGTGATTGTCAATGCGGGTATCATTGTACGTTTACCACTCTCATAATCACAATCATTTCCATATCAAAAAGACATAAATCTGAGAATTGAACGCATTTAAGAGTGCAAAGTTCAATTCCAGAGTGAGGGATATTCAAGAACAAATAACTTGTATACATATATACTATACAATACAGATAGCTGGTATTTATGACTTTAATAAGTGCGAAATGCCTAAGTCTGAAACAAAGAACACCAATTAGTCGATCAAGATCGATGTATCGGAGCACATCGCAATGAAACAAACATGGCGCTGGTTTGGACCAGCAGATACGATATCAATAGATGATTTGTTACAAGCAGGTGTAGAGGGTGTAGTTTCAGCATTGCACCACATTGATACAGGCGCGATTTGGTCCGTTGAGGAAATTGAGCAACGACAAAAACTCATTGAGACACTTACAAACGGCTCGCCGTCGAGTATAAAATGGGATGTCGTTGAAAGCCTTCCAGTTTCAGAGAGAATTAAAACACAATCGGATGGATGGCGCGATGACATTGCAAATTATATTGAAAGCCTAAACAATCTGGCAGCATGCGATATTAAAACCGTTTGCTATAATTTCATGCCAGTTTTGGATTGGACGCGAACTGAACTTCGCGCAAAACTTCCACATGGTGGCACTGCCATGCGGTTTAACATCGTTGAGTTTGCATGTTTTGATATTCATATTTTGCAACGTCATGAAGCACGCAAAGATTACACAAACGACATTGTTCAGGCCGCCACAGAACACTTTAAAAATCTCGATCAAAGCGAGCAAGACGCACTTCAACATAATATCATAGCTGGACTTCCCGGGGCCAATGATAATTGGGCACTTGTCGACATTAAAAACCTGCTCGGGACCTATGAAAACATAAACGCTGATAAGCTTCGTCAAAATTTGATCGACTTCTTAGATCTCATCATACCGACATGTGAAAAGCTTGGCATTAATATGTGTTGCCATCCCGATGATCCTCCATTTTCGATTATGGGTTTGCCGCGCATAATGTCATCGCCCGATGATTATGCTTTGATCATGCAAGCTATCGATAGTCCCAATAATGGCATAACACTATGCACAGGCTCTTTGGGGGTCGTAAAAGACGTCGATTTCGAGAAATTTATTTCCCAATGGGGACATCGAATTCATTTCGTTCATCTTCGTAACACAACGCGCGAGGGCCCCTCATCTGAGGAAAAACACAGCTTTTATGAAGCCGCGCATCTTGAGGGCGACACCAATATGGTAAGCGTGATTGCAAGCCTATTAAACGAAGAAAAGATACGTTACGCGCAAAACCGAAATGATTGCGAAATACCGATGAGACCCGATCATGGTCAGGAAATATTAGATGATCTCAGCAGAAATTCGATGCCCGGCTATCCGCTGATCGGTCGCGTGCGCGGCCTTGCAGAACTGCGCGGAATTATGAAGGCTTTAGGATAGCACGCTTTTCAAATCAACTTAATTGCGAAAACCAATCTTCCAATTGTTTAATCTCATCAATTGAATATCGAATACCAAGTTTTGATCTGCGCCACAAAACATCATCCGCGCAAGTCACCCACTCATTTTCAATCAAATAGCGGATTTCAGCCTCAGTCATCGTATGTGCAAATTGTGCACCTAGATCTTCCATCTTCTTCGAACCTGCTACAATTTTCCAAGCATTGGTCCCATAAGATCGCACCAATCGTGCGGCATAATTTTGCGCCAAGAACGGATATTCTGCAACAAGCTTTGTGACCTTCGCATCATATTCAGAAGGTGCAAAATCACCACCTGGCAAAGTTCCCTCTGCAGTCCAAGGCTTACCTTTAGCACCAATCGTGTCTTCAATTTTTTCAAGCATAGATTCCGCTAATCGGCGAAAGGTTGTGATCTTGCCACCAAAAATATTGATCATAGCCGCCTGGTTTTCTGGCTGCTCTTTTTTCAAAACATAATCGCGCGTTGCTTCTTGTGCAGCAGTTGCACCGTCATCATAGAGCGGGCGAACGCCAGAATATGTCCAAACAATATCATCTTCCACAATAGGTTTTTGAAAATACTCACTTGCAGCATCGCATAAATACGTGCGTTCTTTAGGCGTAATTTTCACATCAGATGGATCACCTTCATAATCTTGATCTGTCGTTCCAATCAAGGTGAAATCCTGCTCATATGGCAACGCGAAAATAATTCTTCCGTCGGCATTTTGGAAGATATAAGCGCGATCATGATCATGCAATTTTGGCACAACAATATGACTACCCTGTACAAGACGCACATTCTTCGCATCATTCACACCAGCAGCTTTGCCTAAAACGTCATCAACCCAAGGTCCTGCAGCATTAATCAAGATACGTGCTTTGTGTTCTTTAACGTCGCCAGATTGCATATCTTCCGTTTTTATCGCCCAAATATCATCCTCACGCACCGCTGAAACAACTTTTGTCTGTGTGTTAATTGATGCGCCTTTGGACTGGGCATCCATAGCGTTTAACACAACAAGACGAGCGTCATTCACCCAACAATCAGAATATTCAAATCCTTTTGTGAACAGAGGCTTTAACGGCTTACCCGTTTCATCTGTCTTTAAATTAACGGTTCTGGTTGGCGGTAACAACTTACGTTTCCCAATATAATCATAAAGGAAAAGCCCTGCCCGCAATAACCACGCCGGACGCAAATCTTTGTGGTGCGGCAAAATAAAGCGCATTGGCCAAATGATGTGGGGCGCAGCTTTGAGCAAAACTTCGCGTTCACTCAAGGCTTCGCGCACCAAGCGAAATTCATAATGCTCAAGATAGCGCAATCCGCCATGGATAAGCTTTGATGACCATGAAGACGTCCCGCTTGCCAGATCATTCATTTCTGCCAGATAAACAGAATATCCCCGGCCAGCGGCATCCCGTGCAATACCGCACCCATTGACACCGCCACCGATTACAAAAACATCAACTAGGTTAGACAATCCATTCTCCATCATCACTTGTTATGACGATAGATATACCTCAAACGAAAATGAAATGAAAGCATAACGAAAATAAAATTTTCGTTATTTAGTCTTAAATCGAAAAAACGTTCATTGGACCAATATGCGCTTGCTGTTTATCAATAACCTGTTCTTTAGGTGCGATCGTAAAGCATTCCTGTTCAAACCATTTCCAGTCATCCCGCCATGTCCAACAATCATGTTTTTTATAAATGTCGGTGAACTCTGTTGCATAAGGTACATCAGTTTTGAAACAGATAGGATTTTGAAGATCTGCACCAAAATACGTTTTTGCCAACGGCAAAGACCGATTTGATACATAATTTCCCATCCACTGTTTAAATCCTATTTCCGATTGCAAT
>CAJQOR010000230.1 GCA_905479965.1 uncultured Rhizobiaceae group bacterium
TCAAACGCCCGATCGCTAAGCGATGACCAACGGCTTACATCAATGCCTTCGCGCAATCTTAAGCCCATAAGTAGCATCTCATCTGCCTGGTCCTGCGAGCTAAGTTGCTCAATTTCTATGATCCCGTGCTCATGCTGCTCAACCAGATCCAGCCATGTTTCTGGATGCTTTTCTGTCACAGTGGCAAATTTCTTTCCACCTGTTGAAATGCGGCCATGGGCACCTGGCCCCACACCTACATAATCCCCATAACGCCAATAGTTGAGGTTATGCTGGCTCTCAGCGCCGGGCTGAGCATGATTTGAAACCTCATATGAAGGCATGCCATTTTCGGTGCAAACTTTTTGCGTCATCTCATAAAGTTCCGCTTGCAAACTATCTTCCAGCATTGGAATTTTACCAGCTTCATGCAATTGGAAAAACGGCGTACCTTCTTCAATTGTCAATTGATAGAGCGATAAATGGTCCGCAGCCAAATCAATGGCTTCCCGCAATTCATCCGCCCAGTCAGCTGGTGTTTGATGCGGACGGGCATAAATTAAATCAAAAGACATGCGCGGGAAAATATCGCGCGCCAATGAGATTGCTGTCTTGGCTTCTTGGACATTGTGCAGGCGGCCTAGAAACTTCAGATCCTTATCGTTTAGCGCTTGAACGCCCATTGAAACACGATTAACGCCCGCTTGCCGGTAGCCTTCAAATCTTGTTGCCTCTACACTTGATGGATTGGCTTCCATAGTAATTTCAATGTCATCGGGCACTGTCCAGGCGGTTTTAACCGCCTTTAGTATCTCAGACACGGTTCTTGGGTCCATCAAAGATGGTGTGCCGCCGCCGATAAAGATTGAGGTGACTTCCCGAGGGCCTGTCGTTTGCCGATTATGCTCAATCTCGCGTTTAAATGCCTCAACAAACCTTGGCTGATCGATTTTTTGATGCCGAACATGTGAGTTAAAGTCGCAATAAGGGCATTTGGCGGCACAAAATGGCCAATGCAGATAAATCCCAAAACCGGGTTCTGCATTAATTGGGAAATTATAAATGGCAGCCGACAAAGGCGTTGTCCTTAACAATCAAGACAGGTTTCAGCAAACAGCTTAAAAGCGCGAGCACGGTGAGATAACGCGTGTTTATCACCAGGTTTCCAACCGTGTTTTTCGATCGCCGTCATTTCACCAAAAGTCACATCATAGCCCTGGGGCTTGAACACGGGATCATAACCAAAACCTGACGTGCCACGTGGTGGCCAAACAAGGTGACCTTCAGCTTCGCCGCGGAAATATTCGCGATGCCCATCCGGCCATCGCATGCATAAAACGCTGACAAATCTCGCTGTCCGCTGCTCAGGCTCGGTCGCATTTGCCTCAGATAATGCATCTTCAACTTTTTGCATCGCCATGCCAAAATCACGGCTTCCGTCTTCTTTTTCAGCCCAATCGGCAGTGTAAACACCGGGTGCACCATCCAAAGCATCAACAACAATTCCGGAATCATCTGATAAAGCAACAAGACCAGTTGCCATTGAAGCTGCATCCGCTTTCGTTGCTGCATTTTCTTCAAATGTCACACCATTTTCAGGAGGTTCCGGCAGCCCAAGCTCACCTGCGGAGACAACATCGACACCAAGCGGCCCAATTAAATCTCGGAACTCTGCAAGCTTACCAGCATTATGCGTGGCGAGAACAATTTTATCACCTTCGAATTTACGCATGCACGACTACCTTTATGCGAGAGCTGCTTTTTGAAGTTCGACAAGCTCTGTAATGCTATTTTTAGCAAGACCCATAAGTTGCGCAAACTCGTCTTCAGAAAATGGTTCAGCTTCTGCTGTTCCTTGAATTTCAACAATACCGCCACGCCCTGTCATCACGAAGTTTGCATCAGTTTCTGCAGATGAATCTTCCAAGTAATCAAGATCGCTAACAGGCTGGCCTGCAAAAATTCCGCAAGAAATTGCTGCAACATGATCTTTTAACACACGATCAACTTTGACCATGTTGCGATCTTCCATCCATTGTAGACAATCACGCAATGCAAGCCATGCGCCTGTGATCGAGGCTGTGCGCGTTCCACCGTCAGCTTGCAATACATCGCAATCGATAGAGATCTGGCGCTCGCCCAATGCTTCCATATCTACAACCGCGCGAAGTGAGCGTCCAATTAGACGCTGAATTTCTTGTGTACGGCCAGATTGTTTGCCAGAACTTGCCTCACGGCGCATACGGCTACCCGTTGAACGTGGCAACATGCCATATTCAGCCGTTACCCAACCTTTGCCACCGTTGCGCAGCCACGGTGGGACACGATCTTCAAGACTTGCTGTGCAAAGCACATGTGTGTCACCAAATTTTACCAAGCATGAGCCTTCTGCGTGTTTAGAAAATCCTCGCTCGAATGAAACCTCTCGCATTTGATCCGTTTTTCTACCTGATGGTCTCATGAAACTCTCCAATTGATATGCTGATAACTGCGCTTAACTACGATTCCGATTTGTGTTTATCTAGCTTTTGTTTGGCAAGGTTGCAAAGGAAAAGCTTGTCGCTTGCTAAAATCCAAAGAAATTTCTGGTAGCTTGGATCGGCAATAGCTATATATTTTGTAATACAAGCATTTTTGCGTCAAAGGAGCGGGGAAACCCGAAAACATATTGGCTGAGTTGGATGATCGTTCGCGTGAAGTTTTTAAAAGTATTGTCGAAACCTATCTCGGTTCCGGCGAGCCATTAGGTTCACGCAGTTTATCGCGGCTTTTACCTATGACATTATCGCCTGCATCCGTGCGCAACGTGATGAGCGATCTTGAGGAATTAGGCCTTATCTATTCGCCTCATGTAAGTGCTGGGCGACTGCCAACACAAAGTGGCCTGCGGTTTTTTATCGATGCTTTCATGCAGGTTGGCGATCTTCAACCTGAAGAACGCGAGCAGATTGAACAGCAAGTGCCACTAAGCAATGATCAGCCTGTTGAAGGTTTGCTCACCGAAGCGAGTAAAATGCTGTCCGGCCTATCAAGCGGGGCAGGGCTTGTAATTGCTGCAAAAAATGACAGTGCCATCAAGCATATTGAGTTCATTCGACTTGAGCCGACAAAAGCCTTGGCTGTTATTGTTGGCGGTGCAGATCATGTTGAAAACCGCGTGATTGATTTGCCCGCTGGTACAACATCGTCTCAACTCATTGAGGCGAGTAATTTTTTAAACGCGCATTTGGCAGGCCGAACGTTTTCTGAAGTGCGTGGCGAGCTGGAAAAGCTGCGAAATCTTATTCGCCGAGAATTGGATACATTATCCAGTGATTTGGTTGAGCGTGGTTTGGCAGTTTGGGCCGATGATAAATCTGACAATCGTCAGGGCAGTATAATTGTCAGAGGTCGTTCCAAGCTTTTAGAAAATGTTGCAGCCAATGATGAGCTGGAACGTTTGCGCTTGCTATTTGATGATTTGGAGAAAAAAGAAAGCCTGATTGAACTGATGAACCTGGCTGAAGAAGGTTCAGGTGTTCGGATTTTCATTGGCTCAGAGAATAAATTATTTTCACTGTCTGGCTCGTCGTTGGTCTTTGCTCCTTTGCATGATGAGGGTGAAAAAGTAGTTGGCGCAGTTGGTATTATCGGCCCAACACGACTAAACTATTCACGTGTTGTTCCAGTTGTGGATTACACAGCCCAACTTGTATCAAGACTGATGCAAAAAAGTTGAATGATATTCTCGGGTAGCTTAGGATGGTTGAATAGAATATATCGATTGCGGTTGATGCCGTGATGGATAAGTAAAGACCAGATCAAATCACTTTTAACAATAATTTAGTTCAAGATCACAGGTAGCGTGTTGGAAGACAATCAGGAATATCGTGTTTTAGCCCGGAAATATCGTCCGAGGGACTTTTCAGACCTGATTGGCCAGGAGCCAATGGTTCGCACGCTCACCAATGCGTTTTCAACGGGTCGTATTGCCCAAGCTTGGATGCTGACAGGTGTTCGTGGGGTGGGTAAAACCACTACAGCCCGAATTCTCGCGCGTGCACTTAATTATGAACGAGACGGCATTGATCAACCCACAATTGATATCACCGAATTAGGTGAACATTGTCAGGCCATTATGGATGGTCGTCATGTCGACGTGATTGAGATGGATGCGGCTTCGCACACGGGTATTGATGATATTCGCGATATCATCGAACAAGTCAGATATCGACCTGTATCCGCACGATACAAAGTTTATATTATCGATGAGGTGCACATGCTCTCAACGCAAGCCTTTAACGGGTTGCTAAAGACGCTTGAAGAGACGCCAGAACATGTGAAATTCATTTTTGCGACCACAGAAATTCGCAAAGTTCCCATCACAGTACTTTCGCGTTGCCAACGTTTTGATTTAAGGCGCATTGAAATTGGTGCGCTATCATCTCATTTCAAAATGATTGCAGGTAAAGAAGGCGTGACGATTGATGAGGAATCTCTTTCAATGATCGCACGCGCAGCGGAAGGTTCCGCGCGTGATGGACTTTCCTTGCTTGATCAAGCAATTGCCCACGGAAGTGGCCATGTGGAAGCGCAAGCCGTGCGGACTATGCTTGGATTGGCTGATCGCACAAGAATTGCAACCTTGTTTGATCTTCTTATGAAGGGTGATGTGAGCAAAGCGCTGGGCGAGTTTAAAAGCCAATATGATGCAGGTGCTGATCCGCGTGTTATCTTGACGGATTTAGCCGATTTTACGCATTTGGTAACACGCATGAAATATGTGCCAGATGCGCGCGAAGATGCCAGCTTGAACGAGGTTGAGCGAACACAAGGTTCTGAGTTTGCACAAAAGCTAGCAACGCCAATTTTGTCGCGCACATGGCAAATGCTGCTCAAAGCGATCACCGAAGTGTCGGGTTCAAACCGACCTTTTGCAACGGCAGAAATGGCACTTATTCGCATTGGGCATTCTGCCCATTTGCCGACGCCAGAAGATTTAGCAAAGATTGTTCAAAACCAAGATACTTCCTCTCAAGGCCCTGCGCCAGGAAATGGTGTAAGTGCTGGAGCTGCATCTCCAAACGGTGGGCCAAGTGGTTCATCAACAAGCGCTGTTGCAAGTCAATATGTATCAGCTCAAGGGAATGGTGGTGGGGCGAGCGCAATGTTAACTCAAGGCGCCGCGGTTGCACAAAACAGACCTGTTTTAGCGGTAGATAATACAGATCCTGCACTACAAAACCAAGTTAAGAATATTCCTTCAAAGCCAGCTGAAGTTCCGCAAGTTCAGATTAATTCTTTGGATGATCTGGTGGCGCTTGCAGATAAAAATCGTGATGTTGCAACCAAAATTCAAATCCGCAACCATGTTAGGTTGGTGAAGGTAGAGCCTGGTCGCCTTGAAATTAATCTCACGGAAGATGGTTCACCGCAATTGCCAGGTGACTTGATCAATAAATTGCAAAAGTGGACGGGAACAAAATGG
>CAJQOR010000231.1 GCA_905479965.1 uncultured Rhizobiaceae group bacterium
GTTTAACGGATGTGCATTTATTGGTTACACTGCAAAAGGCTGTACGTGATTTCCCCGCAGTGGAAATCAGACGCGTGATGACGAGCCTTTGGACAGTGCCAAGCCAAGTGCCAGGCATTGGAATGCTTAAGGTTGATCTTGTGCGGAAATCCATCGCTGATTTCAATGCAAGTGAAAGCGATGTTTCCACAGTTTCAAGTTTTGATATTCGTCAACTTATAGATAATGCGATGAAAGGCGACTTAGCCGCAGATTTATCACTGTTGGGTTGGTATCAGCTAAAGCTTGAGCAACCGGGATTAGCTGAGCCGTTGTTTGAAAAGGCAATGAAGCTTGACCCGACCGCACAAAATGCAAAAGGTTATTACCTATCGCTTTCCCGTCAGGATCTGGATCAAAAAGCCTACAAGTTTGCTCGCACCCATTTGCCGAATTTAGCAGATGATCCGATCTTCTTGATGAATGTGTTGTCACCAAAATTTGCAAAACCAAAGCGCGGATCAATAACAGAAGATATTGTGCTGGCCTATACAACAGCTATTTTGGAAACAAGTTCGCCTGAACATTCGGAAGTTTTAGGTTGGTATGCTTATAACTCGCGCCAATTTGAGGCGGCATATGCATGGTTTGCAAAGGCCACAGATTGGGATGAAAATTCCGATCGTGTGAAAGGTCTGGCACTGACACTACTACGCCTTGGACGGAAAACAGATTACGCAGAGCTTAAGCAGAATTATGTCGATATTTATCCTGGTATTTGGACGGAAGTTGTCAGAGCAAGTCCACCGAAAGCGCGAAAAGCTGCTGCTATTGCAAAACCAAAGCGATCGGTTAAAACCAGCTATATCAAACATTTTGAGCGCAAAGACTATAAGTCTTGCCTGCAGGAAATTGATCGTTTGTCATCTAATGGTTTGACAGCCAACGCTTGGTTGATCAGGGGGTGGTGTTATCTGGCTATGTCACGCGTGACGGAGGCAGACAATTCATTTTCTCAAGCCATGCGCGGTTCTGGTAGCGGCAAAATTATGAAGGATGCGGTCTATGGTCGAGCCTTAGCGCTGTTAAGAACGCGTTTGACAGACGATGCAGAAAGTTTACTTCGGACATATCCTTTATCGACAAAACGACAGACTGAATTATTCTCAGAAATTTACTTTCAGCGTGCGCGTTCATCATTTGATATCAAACAATATGACCGCACACTTGCAGCGCTTGATGCGCGCGCCAAACTTGTGAGCGAACCAAGAGATTTAACCTTAATGCGCGGGTGGGCATATCATCATTTAGGATACCCTAATGAAGCAAATTCGATATTCCGTAGACTAAACATGCACTTGCGTGACGGACATGCGTCACGTGGAATTGTGATGACAGGAGGGGGGAGTTAATTTCATGAGGAAATTAAGCCTGACTTTAGCATTGATGCTGCCATTAACGGCATGCTCAATGACAACAGATAAAAGCATTGTAACAAGTTCAACCAAAGCCGTCGCACCGACGCTTGCGAGCGAGGTTGACCCATTATATGCAGTTGCTTATTTTCCAAGCATTGCCGGCCCGATTTCATCGGTTCGCCAATCATCAGGGAATAACCGTGTGCACCAAACTGTGCTTTATCCAAATTATGGATATGGTGGTGGTGAAAATCAGATCATTGTTGATGTTGCGCAAACCTCAAGTAACCGAGCTTATTACCAAGCGCCCACAAAGCGCCAAATTGTAAGTGAAATGAAACGCTTTTTTCCCACGATTAATATGACCATTGATCAAAACCCGCGTGAAAATTTACACGGGATCTATGGCTATGCGCATGGTACGTCAAAAACGGATGGAAACTGTATCTTCGCTTGGCAAGTTGTGCGCAATGTCACGCGCAAGGATTTGGTGGATTTTCAGCGTTTTCTACAACCAAAATATGCGTCTAAAGTGCGCGTAAGGTATTGTCATCCAACCAAAACAATTGATCAGTTATTGGTGCTTATGGATGGGTTTCGCATAAAAGAAGTTACATCTTCTTCCCTTGAAATCTTGCGATTTGCGGAAGGAGCAGGATATGCAAAACAAGCTCCTGCATTTGCACAGCCTGTTGTTACGCAGCCGGCAATTGTTTCAAATCCAGTGAAGGTAAAAGCGCGTCCAATAGTGACGACGAGTAAACGTCAAGCGGTAACGGTGCCTGAGGGCCCGCGTGTATTACTGCCGACAGAGCTTGATGGTTCAACACCTGTGATCATAAAACGAAAAATAAAAGTTGCACAAAATTTTGTGGTTGACCCTGATGCACCCAAGATACCACTACCTAATTAATTGATTTTAAGAAATCCGTGAGGCCGAACGAAAAATCGTTTGGTAGACCGGGAGGCAAATACAGGACGGCAGATATTTCGATCTGCCGTCCTGTATTATTTTATAAGATGCATCATTGACTTAGGAGGACGTAGAAGTGCGAAGCCGTTTAAATCGTATTTGCTGAATGAAAAACGCAATGATGAACACGATTGTAAGCAGTAAAACAATTGTTGGTGCCGGTGCGCTGTCGATATAAAAACTCAAATAAATTCCCATAAAGCTCGACAAAGCCGTAACAGCTGAAGCAACTACTAGCATTTTAGAAAATGTGCGTGTTAGCAAAAACGCGATAGCGCCAGGTGTTACCAAAAGTGCGATTGATAAGATAATACCAATGGCATCAAGGCTCGCCACGATGATGATTGAAAGTGCAATCAAAAGACCATAGTGCAATACGTGAACGGCTAGACCAATGGCTTGAGCATGCTGGCTATCAAATGAATGCAGCAATAGGTCTTTCCGCTTTGCAAGGACAAACCCTCCGCAAAGAAATGCCAAAAACGCCGAGATTGAAATATCTTGCCAGTTTACACCCAACATGTTGCCAAACAGAATATGATCAAGATGAACATCAGTTTGAATGTTGACGTATAAAACAATGCCTAAACCAAACATGCCGGAGAATACAATACCAAGTACAGTATCTTCCTTTATACGGCTATTGTCTTTGATATAACCTGTCGCAATGGCGCAAAACAAGCCTGCAACAAAAGCGCCGATGGCAAGGGGTATCGATAAAATATATGCCACAACGATGCCCGGCAGAACAGCGTGTGAGACGGCATCTCCCATCAAAGACCAACCCTTAAGCACAACAAGACATGACATGAGGCTCATCGGGACTGAGATGATCAGCGTGATGACAAAGGCTTTTTGCATAAAGGAAAACGAAAATGGCTCTAATAAAAGTGTGATAAATTCCATTATAGATCCACCACTTGAGGCTCAGAAAGGTTCGTTTCTTTCGCTTTGCGTCGTTGGCTTAATATTCCATGTTTTGGCGCAAAAACCAGAGCGACAAGAAACAGTGCGGTTTGTAAAACAACAATAATTCCACCTGTCGCACCATCTAAGAAATAACTCAGATAGGCGCCTGAAAAACACGTCATTGCGCCGATAATTGAACTAATCAAAACCAGCTTTGGGAAGCGATCTGTCAACAAATAGGCGGTAGCGCCAGGCGTGATAACCAGTGCAATGACCAAAAATGCACCCACGGTTTGCAGCGCTGCAACAGTCGACGCGCTGAGCAATGCGAAAAACAATACTTTGATCCAAAATGGATCGATACCAATGGCTTTGGCCTGATGCTCGTCAAAAAATACTAACATAATATCTTTCCATTTAAGCATAAGAACAAGGAGCGTCACACCTCCGATAATTGCGAGTTGGATTGTGTCAGAAGCTGATATTGCCAGCACGTTGCCCAATATGATTTTTTGGACATCAATTGATGCAGGCGAAATTGACACCATAAACAAACCAAGCGCAAAGAATGAGGTAAAAATAATCCCAATGATCGCATCTTGTTTCAGCGATGTTTGCTGATTTAAAAACATGATGCCAGCGGCCGCTAATCCTCCAGCTAAAAAAGCACCGGCTGCAAACGGAAGGCCGAGCATATATGCACCTGCAACACCAGGCACGATGGCGTGAGATAACGCATCACCAATGAGAGACCAACCTTTTAAGATTAAATACGATGATAAGAAACCACAAACCAAACCGACCAATGCGCTGATCCAGATGGCGTTGACCATATATTGATAAGTGAAAGGTTCTAGAAGAAATTCCATCAATCACCTTTAATATCTGTATCAGAATTATGATCAATAGCTTGATGGTCGCCACCATGATCGTCAACGTGATCACCTTTGTGTTGGCTGGCTTCGCCGTAAATCACAAATGGACGTTCATCATCGGTAAGAACTGTAACCTGACGACTATCATCATCGTCATGCAAGTTGGCGCCACCTAGAATAAAGTGACGTAACACACCACCAAAGGCTTTTTCCAAATTCTCATGGGTAAACACATCTTCTGTTGTGCCGGATGCAAGTATGGTTTTGTTGATCAACACGGCACGATCGCAAAACTCAGGAACACTTCCTAAATTATGCGTTGATACCAACAATACGCGACCTTCATCACGTAGCGATTGCAACAGCGAGATAATTTGCGATTCGGTTTTAACATCAACCCCGGTAAAGGGCTCATCAAGCAAGATGATTTGCCCTTCTTGTGCTAAAGCGCGTGCTAGGAACACCCGCTTTTTCTGTCCGCCAGACAGTTCACCAATCTGGCGCTTTCGATAATCGAGCATCCCAACGCGCTCAAGCGCTTGCTCGACCATCTGATAATCTT
>CAJQOR010000232.1 GCA_905479965.1 uncultured Rhizobiaceae group bacterium
AATCAAATCATCGAATGTCGATACAATCGTCGGCAATGTGAATTGGGCAAATGGTCCGATTAACAATGTGACCAAAACGCCGCTCGTTGCAGGTCAGTGGCAAAAAGATGGCGATGGTATGGATCTTAAAATTGTTGCCAATGAAACCGCGCCTGAAATCCCGCTTACCGGTGAATTGTTCACTTTGTAACGCTAATATTTTTAAACCCGGCATCAATAATTTTGCCGGGTTCAAGATTTAAAAGGATTTGTTGTGTCTTCGATTTTGCAGCTAAAAAACGTGACTAAGTCATTCGGAGCCATTGTGGTCGCCGATGATGTGACATTTGACCTGCAAGAAGGTCAGGCATTGGGTGTTATTGGTCCAAACGGTGCTGGTAAGACTTCGATGTTTAATCTCATCACTGGAATGCTGTCGGCAAACAGTGGCAACATTATATTTGATGGTGTTGATATTACGAAAAAAAGTGCTGCAAAACGTTGCCGGGCAGGTCTTGCACGTAGCTTCCAAGTGCCTCAACCTTTTAGCGGTATGACCGTATTTGAAAATGCACTTGTTGCAGCAACGCAGGCTGCGGGTCTTGATGGTAAAGTTGCGGATGAGTTTTGTCTTGAGGTGATTGAGCAAACTGGGTTGATGGCAAAAGCCAATGTTCTTGCGGGTAAACTCACATTGCTTGAGCGAAAACGCTTGGAGTTAACGCGTGCGCTATGCGCAAAACCTAAATTACTTTTACTGGACGAGATTGCCGGTGGTTTAACCGAAGCTGAATGCCATTCATTGGTTGAAACTATTACCAAAATCCACAATTCTGGTGTGTCCATTATTTGGATTGAACATGTGGTGCATGCGTTGCTCGCTGTTGTTGATCGATTGATAGTGATTGATTTTGGTAAGAAAATTGCTGAGGGCGAGCCAAAAGCAATTATGAAAAGCGCCGAAGTTCAAGAAATCTATTTGGGGATAGAAGCTGATGCTTAAGACGAACTCCCAACCCATTTTACAAATGTCAGGCCTTGATGCACATTATGGCGATTTCCAAGCGCTATATAATTTGAATATGGATGTGCAGGAAAGCGAAGTGCTGGCAATTATTGGCGCAAATGGCGCGGGTAAATCAACATTGATGCGTTCGGTTTGCGGCCTCATTGTTAATCAAGCCAGCCAAGTTAAATACCGTGGGCAAAACATTGGAAACCTTCGTGCAGATCAGGTTGCAAAGCTCGGTATTGCTTTGGTTCCAGAAGGTCGACAATTGTTTCCTTCGCTGTCTGTAGAAGAGAATTTATTGATCGGCGGGCAAATTGGGCGCGAAGGCGTCTGGTCGCTCGATCGTGTGTTTGAACTTTTTCCGATCTTAAAAGAACGGCGGAATGTTCCTTCAACCGCATTGTCTGGCGGGCAACAGCAAATGGTCGCAATTGGTCGGGCGCTGATGTCTAACCCAGATCTTTTGTTGATGGATGAGATTAGCTTGGGGCTTGCCCCGGTGATCATCAAGACAATTTACGATGCACTTCCAGGCATTATTGATGATGGCATGAGCGTCATCATTGTTGAACAAGATATTACCAAAGCTCTTTCGGTTTCATCTCGCGTTTACTGCCTTCAAGAAGGCCGCGTATCGCTTGAAGGACGATCGTCTACAGTTAGCCGCGAACAAATATCACGCGCATATTTTGGGATGGAATAAGCATGGATTGGATAAATGCAATTGTTCAAGGCACTTTGTTGGGTGGCCTATATGCATTGTTTGCCGCCGGATTGTCGTTGATCTTTGGTGTAATGCGTCTTGTGAATATCGCCCATGGTGATCTTATCGTTTTGGGTGCATATCTTGGTTTGAGTACCACTCTTGTATTGGGTATTCATCCGCTAATGGCATTGTTAATTGTGGTGCCGCTGATGGCGGGAATTGGATATGTCTTGCAGCGTGGTATCTTAAATCAAACACTCGGTACAGATATCTTGCCGCCACTTCTTGTGACATTTGGTTTGTCTGTGATCATTCAAAATGGATTGTTGGAATTATATACTGCTGATCCGCAAAAAATGAATGCAGGTAGTCTGGAAATAGCAAGCGTACCCTTGGGTAGTTTATCGGTTGGCGTACTTCCGCTGCTTACATTTGTCATCGCTGTTGTTGTGATCGGTGGATTGCAATGGATATTTTATCGCACCGCGCTGGGGCGCGCATTTCGAGCAGTCTCTGATAATCAAGATATTGCACAACTCATGGGACTTAATCGGCGTCATATCTATGGACTTGCCATGGCGCTTGCGCTCGCGGTGACTGCCGTTGCTGCTATTTTATTAGGAATACGTACAAGCTTTGATCCATCAATTGGTGGTGGGCGCCTGATCTTCGGGTTTGAAGCGGTGATCATAGGTGGCCTTGGAAACCTATGGGGTACGCTCGTTGGTGGTGTCATATTGGGTGTTGCACAAACAGTTGGCGCCAATATCAACCCAGGTTGGCAGCTCTTATCCGGCCATATTGTATTTCTCATCATACTCGCCATTCGCCCAAATGGCCTTTTCCCAAAGGTGAACTGATGGCTGACACAAATTTTCAAATTAAAAGATCAAATAACGCCAGTCGGATCATCGCACTTTTGGGCGTTTTGGTTCTGGTTCTATTAATTGCAGCTCCATATTGGGCTGGACGCGCTGACATGCGGTTGTTGGGGGAATTGTTCCTTTATTTAGCTTTGGCAAGCCTATGGAACTTAATGGCAGGCTATGCAGGACTTGTATCTGTCGGCCAACAAGCCTTTGTTGGGTTTGGCGGTTATATGCTTTTCGCTCTGACTTTATTTGCCGGTTTCCATCCTTTAGTGGCAATCGGGGTATCGGGCATTTTAGGTGCGCTGATTTCACTTCCCGTTGCTTTGT